>CAYMSZ010000076.1:0-8036 GCA_964393285.1 uncultured Lachnospiraceae bacterium
GAAAGGTTGAAAAAAGTGCTTGATTCCTGACAGAAGTTATGGTATCATAACGTACTGTGATATATTATTTTCCTTGTTCCCAACAGGGGGTTGGGGGCCAGAGACCATAAGGAGGTGCAAGAGACATGAACAAATATGAATTAGCAGTTGTAGTCAATGCAAAAATCGAAGACGACGCTAGAGCAGCTGTCATTGAAAAAGTGCAGGGTTACATTACACGTTTCGGTGGCACAATTACTAACGTTGATGAATGGGGTAAGCGCAGACTTGCTTACGAGATTCAAAAGATGAGAGAAGGATATTACTACTTCATCACCTTCGAAGCTGATACTACAGCTCCGGCAGAAATCGAATCAAGACTTCGAATCACGGACAATGTTATCAGATTTTTATGCGTTAGACAGGAAGCATAAAAGAAAAGAGGAAATCGTATGAATAAAGTAATTTTAATGGGACGTTTGACTAGAGATCCGGAAGTTAGATATTCACAGGGCGAAAACGCAACCGCAGTGGCAAGATATTCCCTGGCTGTAGACCGTCGCTTCAAGCGTGACGGGGAGCAGACAGCAGATTTCATCAACTGTGTAGCATTTGGCAGACAAGCTGAGTTTGCTGAAAAGTATTTACGCCAGGGTACAAAGATAGCAGCGACAGGACGTATTCAGACTGGTAGTTATACGAACAAAGACGGCGTAAAGGTTTACACAACAGATGTTGTGATTGAAGAACAGGAATTTGCAGAAAGCAAAGGGGCGTCAAGCTCATCTAACAATGGTTATCAGGCAAGTCCTGCACCATCACCAAGCGCAGAGATTGGAGACGGTTTCATGAATATTCCGGACGGAATTGATGAGGAATTACCATTCAGCTAAAGCGATTGATCGTGTAGTAGTAAGAACGCGTGTGTTCGAGAAATATGTTAGGAGGTATTGACAAATGGCTTTTGATAAGAATAACAAAGCAGATTCTCCCATGAAGAGAAGAGGCGGACGCAGAAGAAAGAAAGTATGTGTATTCTGTGGAAAAGAGAATAACCAGATCGATTACAAAGATGTGGCAAAGCTTAAGAAGTATGTTTCTGAGAGAGGA
This sequence comes from uncultured Lachnospiraceae bacterium, assembly GCA_964393285.1. GTDB lineage: Bacteria > Bacillota > Clostridia > Lachnospirales > Lachnospiraceae > RGIG7193. Next base: position 1,090 of record CAYMSZ010000076.1, read on the forward strand.
AAGATTCTTCCCAGAAGAATTACAGGAAACTGCGCAAAGCATCAGAGAGCTTTGACTGTAGCTGTAAAGCGTGCTCGTCATATTTCTTTGATGCCTTACACCATCGAGTAAGCCTTTTTACAACGAAATAATCCTAAGGATTTCTCCCTGTACCTGGCGGTGCAGGGAGTTTTTTTGTGGCAAGGCCTGTTATCTGGCCATATTTTTAGGTAGTTTGGGAATAAGGCTGTATAACATGAATATGAGACAAGGGACAAATGGAAAAAAACATTTATTTTTGTGTCTATAGGTCTCATAGCATTTGTCGGGCAACTCATGAATACTGTGGTTGATAAGTAAAATTACCTCTTGAAATAATTTCCAAATTATGTAATAATAATCCTGTATGACACATGTTTCATATCTTTCATTGGTCAGATGGTACCTATCCGCAACCTGAATTATAATCCTAAAAGAAACATTCCATTTCAACGGCAAATACAAATCCGCAATATTGTATTATGTAGAAAGTAACAAGCAGTTTCTATACCTCTTTTCACGTAACCTATCATCTAATTTCCATTCCTACTGCCATTCCGATTGCTATTTTTCACATCTGGCAGCATGTTTACAGAGAGGACACATCCTATGAAAAAAACACATGAGAGCACATATTCTACAAAAAAAGCAAATGAGACTTTACATCCTATAAATAATACGAGCAAAAATGAAAGTTCTTGTCTCGCAAAAATGATCCCGGAAGATCACCCTGTGGTATTTAGCAAGGAATTGGAAGCTGCCACTGGACCTATTGATTATGGTTTTACCAATGACTACATGTTCCGGGTTATTTTGCAGAAGAACCAAAGAGTGCTGAAATCCCTCATCTGCGCCCTACTTCATATGGAAGAGGACTTCATTCAAACCCTTACCGTTACGAATCCCATCAAGTTGGGAGAAGCTATTGATGAAAAGACCTTTATGCTGGACATTGCCATTCTCATGAACAATCACAGCTATGTGAACCTGGAAATGCAGGTACTTAACGAACTGAACTGGCAGGACCGGTCCCTGTCCTATCTCTGCCGCAGCTTCGACCAGCTTCATGCCGGACAGGATTATACAGAGGTAGGACCAGCCATCCATATCGGATTTTTGGACTTCTGCCCTTTCCCAGAGTATCCGGAATTTTATGCTTCCTACAAGCTTTTAAATATCAAAAATCATCATGTATACAGTAGAAAATTTGTTCTGAACGTGATAGACTTGACTCATATCCATCTGGCTTGTGAAGAAGACAAAGCCTATGAGATCGATTATTGGGCACGATTGTTTAAAGCCACCACCTGGGAGGAATTGAAAATGATTGCCGAAAAAAATCCAAATTTGGCGGAGGCCTCCGAAAGCCTCTACACTATGAATGCAGATGATCTGGTACGAGCCAAATGCCGGGCCAGAGACGATTACTACCGTCATCAGGGAGCCATTCAGGCAAAGATAGAGCAGCTGACAACAGAGAAAGAACAGTTAACAGAAGAGAAAACACAGATTGCCGCTCAGTATAAAGAAGCCACAGTCAGGGCAGAACAGGCAGATGCCAGAGCAGAGCATCTTTCCTTAGAGGTAGAAGTTCTAAAAAAAATCTTGTCTGAGAATGGAATTTCTATTCCGGAGGACTTGAAAAAGCTGTAAAGACACAATAACCATGAAGCGTACAGGGAAAAAGGGTTGACCTTTTTTTCAATCATCCCGGTTGTTGTCAAAGTACGCAGTAGATTTTGGCATTTTACATAGGTTAAAGCACAGTTGTAACGCAGGCTGGTGGAAGCAACTTCCGATAAGTGAACCGGAGGATGACTTCCATCAGTCTGTTTCACATTGTATGGATAGGTCATTGGATCACCATGAAGATGCAAGACTGAACGATAATCGCTTACTGGGAAAATCACACAGAACGGATTGCAGTACCGGCAGCCCATGTGATACAATAATAGGAAAGACTTTTGAGAGACCAAAGTGGGGAACGTGGAATAGCTGAGGTGACATATGAAGTGGGATAGTATTTTTGACAGTATGATTCGTATGAGAGGCCAACAATATTATGCTGCAGGCAAGGTAAAAAATCTCCAATACGAGGATGGATGGTATACGGCATCTGTTTATGGAGAGAGAATGTATGCTGTCAGCATCCGGATACAGGACAATAAAATCCAGAAAATGGAGTGCAACTGTCCCCACGCATTGTCAGGCGCTCGCTGCAAGCATATGGCCGCAGTGCTGATTGCCATCGAACACCAGAGAAAAAATATGCAGCTTCGGGAAAGCAGAGCAGAAAAGCTGGGAAATCTTAAAAAAGCGGAAGAAATCGAAGAAAATGAGCCCCCTGTTTGCTCTTTTTCCAAAGAAGTATGGAATCCGGAAGGGAACTATTATTACTTTGATATGTCTGTGATTGCAGGAAATCTGCACTTTACGAAGAAAATCAGAGAGGAAGCGGCAAAACTGATTCGGAGTAAGTCTGTGGTACTGAAAAGTGTGGATACCCGATATCTTTCCTCCTCAAGTACAGGAGAACAGATTGCCGTAGCCAGAGGAGAGCTGCCTCTGCGTTCAGGCAGATACGGGGTTACCTTGATGGTCAACCGCAATCACATTACAGATGCCCGGTGTGAGGTGCCGGGGTGTCCGTACTATTATTTTATCAATTCCTCCTTTTATGGAAAGACGGAGGAGTCCAGACTATGTGTTCATGAAGTGGCTTTGCTCCAGATGTTGGGAGACTATATCCACAAATATAATCCGGGAGACGCCACGGACTGGGGAGGGGAGAAACTTCTCAGGCAGTACCGCAGACTCCGAACCAGACGATCAGAGGAACGGGAGCCTGTTGATGAACAGAAGCTGCTCCAGGTAGAACCTCGGTTGGAAAAGTCAGACCGTGGACTCCAGGTATCCTTTAAGATCGGTTATGGCTCCAATTATGTGGTTCGCAACCTGACAGAACTGGTACGCCAGGTAGAAAACCGGGAAACCGTCATATATGGAAAAAATCTGACGGTGAATTTTGGAACTGCCCGCTTCTCACCTAGAGGAGCACAGTATCTTTCCTTTATTGAAAACTGCATCCGGGAAGAAAAGTATCGGAAAGAGGAGCTTCAAAGCAAGTATCGCTATGGGGAGATTCCCGATATGACGGTGAAGGGGCAGCTGCTGCTTCAGGGAAGCCGGTTGGATCAATTTTCGCAGCTTTTGGGAGAAGATGAGATTTCCTATGTGGACCCGGAACGGAAAAGAACCGGAAAATATGACCTGAAACAGAGAGAAGGAAAGCCTTCTGTCAATCTGACAGTGCAGGAAGATCAGGGGCCACAGGAGGAATTTCAAGGGGTAAAGGTGACAGGAAAGCTGCCACTCCTTTGGCATGGACTTCATTATGATTATTATGAGGACGGTCGCTATTTGAACCGTGTGCCCAGAGAAAATATGGAAAAACTGGTGCCCCTCTACGAAGCGGCAGATCAGGATGGCACCGTATTTTTCCGGGTGGGACGAAAGTATTTATCGGAATTTTGCTATTCCACCTTGCCGGAGCTTCGGGAGCTGGTCACAGTGGAAGAACCGGATCGGGACAAGATCGATTCCTATTTGCCGCCGGAGGCAGCCTTTTGCTTTTACCTGGATGCACCGGGTCAAAATGTGACCTGCCGGGTGACGGCTTCCTATGGAGACAGGGAGGAGTCTGTCACAGATTGGTTTCGAGAGCCTGCCGACACAGAGAAGGAGACCTATCGGGATCGAAACCGGGAGGAAGAGATCCTGTCGGAAGTCATGGAATACCTTCCCTATTTAGAGGAGAAGGAAGGCTTCTTTCACTGTGACGGAGAGGAAGAAAAGATTTATGACCTTCTGGAATATGGTGTCAATCGCTTCCTGGAATTAGGGGAAGTACGGAGTACGGACCGTTTCCGCCACCTGAATATTCATCGGAAGACCAAGGTGACAGTAGGAGTTTCTCTGGATAGTGATATTATGAATCTGGAGATCGCCTCTCAGGGGATTTCCAATGAGGAACTGCTGGAGCTGCTGAATTCCTATCGCCAGAAGAAAAAATATTATCGCCTGAAAAACGGGGATTTTATGAAAATTGACCAGGATACGGTGGATGCCCTGGGCCAGATCATGGAGACCCTCCATGTCAGTTTAAAAGACTTTGTAAAAGGAAAGATGAGGGTTCCTGTTTACCGGGCCTTATATCTGGATCAGATGCTGAAGGAAAATGAGACCATCTATTCCAACAGAGACAGCCATTTCCGGGAGCTGGTCAAGGCATTTAAAACGGTAGGAGATTCGGATTTTGCAGTACCAAAGTCCCTCCAGGAGATTCTGCGTAACTATCAGATCGTGGGTTATCAGTGGCTTCGTACACTGGATGCCAATGGATTTGGAGGAATCCTGGCAGATGACATGGGATTGGGAAAGACCCTGCAGATGATTACGGTGCTGTTGGCATACCACCAGGAAAATGCATCTTGGGCAGGAAATTCGGAAAACAGAACCTCTCTGATTATCACGCCTGCTTCTCTGGTCTATAACTGGCAGGAGGAGCTGTCTCACTATGCACCGGAATTGTCAGTGGGACTGATTGTGGGAACCCAGCCGGAGCGGAGAGAAAAAATCAAGGCGTATCAGAATTATGATGTGCTGGTGACATCTTACGATCTGTTGAAACGGGACATTGCAGAGTACGAGGAATGCCATTTTGCCTATCAGGTCATTGATGAGGCACAGTACATTAAAAATCACACAACAGCAGCGGCGAAAGCGGTGAAGATTATCCACAGCCGTACTCGCTATGCTCTGACAGGCACTCCTATAGAAAACCGTCTCAGTGAGCTGTGGAGCATTTTTGATTATTTGATGCCGGGCTTCCTTTATGAATACGGAACCTTCCGCAGCGAGCTGGAGATTCCCATTACCAAAGAGAAGGAGGAAACGGCCACACAGAGGCTGCGGCGAATGGTAGCCCCCTTTATATTGCGTCGATGCAAGCAGGATGTGCTGAAGGACCTGCCGGAGAAGCTGGAGGAGGTTCAGTATGCCAGAATGGGTGCCACCCAGCAGCGCCTTTACGACGCCCAGGTCCTTCATATGCGGGAACTGTTGGAAAATGAAACCGACGAGGCCTATGAACGAAATAAAATTCAGGTATTGGCGGAATTGACCAGGATTCGTCAGATCTGCTGCGACCCTGCTCTCTTTTTGGAAAATTATGATGGGGAATCGGCAAAGCGGGAAGCCTGCATGGATCGGGTCCGCAGTGCCATAGAGGGGGAACATAAGATTTTGCTGTTTTCCCAGTTTACCTCCATGCTGGAATTGTTGGAGAAGGATCTGAAGGCAGAGGGTATCTCCTATTACAAGATCATCGGAGCCACGCCAAAGGAACAGCGGATGGAGCTGGTACGCCGATTTAACCAGGATGACACACCGGTGTTTCTCATTTCATTGAAGGCAGGCGGTACCGGTCTGAACCTGACAGGAGCCGATGTGGTGATCCACTATGATCCCTGGTGGAACCAGGCGGTACAGAATCAGGCCACAGATCGAGCTCACCGAATCGGGCAGAAACGGATAGTTTCGGTATATCAGCTGATTGTCAAGGACTCCATCGAGGAAAAAATTCAGAAGATGCAGGAGGCCAAGAAAAATCTGGCTGATGAGATATTGGGAGGCGAAGTAGGCGGCCTGGCAAAGCTGGGTCGAAAAGAATTATTAGAATTGTTTGAAGGATGAGAGGAAACGAGAGAGTGATGGGAAAAAACCAAAAAGCAAACATTCAGCTCATTGCCGTTGATATGGATGGCACCTGCCTGGACGGAAAAAAAAGAGTACCCAAGGAAAACCTGAAAGCCATACAGGAGGCTTGCAGGCAGGGAATATGGGTGGTACCTACCACAGGAAGAGGACTCCATACCTATCCCCTTCCGATTCAGAAGCTGGAGGGGATCCGCTATGTAATCACCTCCAACGGCGCGCGAATTACAGACCGACAAACAGGGAAAGATATCCGGGAGAAGACCATACCCTGTACCAGGGCAGCAGAGTTTCTGGGAAGACTGGGACGGGCTACCTTTGGCACCTCGATCCAGATGGGAGGACAGTGCCTGGATGATAGCCTGATTTTAGCAGTGGCCCGCAAGGTTCATTATCACGGCGACTACCGTTACAGTAAGCTTTGCTGGCGGTCTTTAACCGGATGGGTCAGGAAACAGGCCGGGAAACCGGATGCACCGGGAATCGAAAAGATCAATCTGATCTTTTTATCCAAAAGGGCGCGAAAAAAAACCATGGAAATTCTAAAGGAATATCCGGAATTTTGCTGTGCCGTTTTTAATCCGCACTATATGGAAATCACAGCAAAAGGGGCCACAAAAGGAGAGGCGTTGCAGGCCCTTTGTGAGTATGTATCCCTTCAGAGAGACCAGCTCATGGCCATAGGGGATTCCGACAACGATGTGCCAATGCTCCGGTACGCAGGCTTTCCTGTGGCCATGGGCAATGCTTCTCCTCATGTAAAGGAAATAGCGGCACAGGTGACAGACACCAATAAAAATGCAGGGGTAGCCAAAATCATCCGGGAGGTCCTGGAGGCGAAAAACAGTCTGTGAGACGAAAAAAAGGATTTTATCCTGTGATCTGATGCTGCCTGTGTATTTTTAGTTGGAATATGGTTGAAATTCTGCTATAATTCATCTATTAAGATGATGCCAGGGTCAAAAGGTCAAAAGGCTTTGTGCTTGCACAAAAAGACTTTTGACTTTGGGACCCGCCCAAACATGAAGAAGTAGCAATTTACGAAGTAAATTAGCGGATTCTGAATGTTTGCAGTATTGCGTGAATTGCGTAGCAATGAAGCAATACGTGGCATCGGTTAGGGTCTCATAGCATTTGTCGGGCGACAAGCAATA
>CAYMSZ010000077.1:0-7957 GCA_964393285.1 uncultured Lachnospiraceae bacterium
CAAGGCTCATGAATATCCTCATGGCAAGGAAGCTGTGGATGGAATGACGGTAGCAGAGCTGTTGGGACAAAACCCGGATTGGGTATTTAAAACCCTGGTCACCCATGGCAGCGGCAAGAACTACTATGTATTTGTTTTGCCGGTAAATCAGGAATTGAATCTGAAAAAGGCAGCAAAGGCAGTAGGAGAAAAATCTGTGGAAATGATTCCGGTAAAAGAAATCACCCCTCTCACAGGATATGTAAGAGGGGGCTGTTCTCCCGTTGGTATGAAAAAAGCATTTCCCACAGTATTCCATGAATCGGTACGGAACATTCCGACAGTCACAGTCAGTGCGGGCAAGATAGGATTTCAGATCGAAACCACGCCGGATGACCTGCTGACGCTGGTAGGAGCCGGGACAGCAGATCTGGTTTGATAAGGACAGTGCCCCTCTCTATCAAAGCTTTGTGGTCCATTTGGTGCAGTCCCACACCTGGTGGGCCAGACCTTCATAGAATTCCGGCTCATGGCAGACCATAAGGATGCTTCCCTTGTAGGCCATCAGAGCCCGTTTTAACTCCGTCTTGGCATCTACATCCAGGTGGTTGGTAGGCTCATCCAATACCAGAACATTGGATTCCCGGTTCATCAGCTTGCATAGACGAACCTTAGCCTGCTCGCCACCGCTTAATACCCGAACCTTGCTTTCGATGTGTTTGGTGGTCAGACCGCACTTTGCCAGAGCAGCCCGAACCTCATACTGGGTGAAGGAGGGAAACTCCTGCCAGATTTCCTCCAGACAGGTGGTGTCAATAGAAGGATCCATCTCCTGCTCAAAATAGCCGATCTCCAGATAATCCCCCTGAGTCACAGTGCCGGAGATGGCCGGAATCAATCCCAGAATACTCTTTAATAAGGTAGTTTTACCGATACCATTGGCACCGGTCAGTACGATTTTCTGACCCCGCTCCATCTGGAGATTCAGAGGAGAGGACAGAGGCTCCTCATAACCGATGACCAGATTTTCCGTTTCAAAAATGTAGCGACCGGGAGTGCGGGCCACTTTGAAAGAAAATTCCGGCTTAGGCTTTTCCGCCTCCAGCTGAATGAGATCCATTTTATCTAATTTCTTCTGGCGGGACATGGCCATATTTCTGGTGGAGACACGGGCTTTGTTCCGGGCAACAAAATCCTTCAGATCGGCAATCTCCTGCTGCTGTCTGTTATAGGCAGCCTCCAGCTGAGCCTGCTTCACAGCATAGACCTCCTGGAACTTATCGTAATCTCCTACATAGCGATCCAGCTGACCGTTGTGCATATGATAGATCAGATTTACCACACGGTTCATAAAGGGAACATCGTGACTGATGAGGATAAAGGCATTCTCATACTCATTGAGATAGCGCTCCAGCCATTGGATGTGCTCTGTATCCAGGTAGTTGGTAGGCTCATCCAGCAAAAGAATATCCGGCTTTTCCAATAATAATTTGGCCATGAGTACCTTGGTACGCTGTCCGCCGGACAGCTCAGATACATCCCGGTCCAGACCGATATCCAGAAGCCCCAGGGCCCGGCCTACTTCCTCCACCTTGGCGTCGATCATATAGAAATCGTGGAGGGTCAGGGTGTCCTGGATGGTAGCCAGCTCGTCCATAAGCACAGTCATCTCTTCCTCTGAAACATCTCCCAGCCGATCACAGATTTGATTCATCTGCTCCTCCATTTCAAAGAGGTAGGCAAAGGCAGACTGCAATACATCCCGGATGGTCATTCCCTTTTCCAGTACGGTATGCTGATCCAGATATCCCACCCGGACATTTTTCGCCCACTGGATGGTACCTTCATCCGGCATCAGCTTATTGGTGATAATACTCATAAAGGTAGATTTTCCTTCGCCGTTGGCACCTACCAGACCGATGTGTTCTCCTTTTAGCAGGCGAAAGGATACATCTGTAAAAATCGCCCGGTCCCCAAATCCGTGGGACAAATGTTCTACATTTAAAATGCTCATAAAAACCTCTGTATTTTCTAAAGTCAGTCAGGATTCTGCTCTTTCATCCGGACAGAATCCATACAGTTGTGACAGTATAGGCCATCATACCATAAAGAAGGAAAATTCCCAAAGCTTTTTTTGAAAAATCTGCGAAAAATAAGGAACCTGTGGACATTTCCAGGTATCCCTGTTGCAAAAAAGTTCTTCATCTGTTATGATGGGGGACAGGACAGCGGGGTTCTAAGGGGATTAGAATACCGCTTTTGTACTGTTTGTCTGGAGGGAAGGAGTAGACTATGGCAAAGTATTCAAGAGAAGATATTATACGTATCGTAGAAGAAGAGGATGTAGAATTTATCCGTCTGCAGTTTACCGATATCTTCGGTATGATAAAAAATGTGGCCATTACGGCCAGCCAGCTGAAAAAAGCGCTGAACAATCAATGCACCTTTGATGGAGCGGCCATCGAGGGATTGAATACCAATGAGAAATATGATATCTGTCTCCATCCGGATCTGGACACCTTTGAGATTTTCCCCTGGAGGCCTCAGCAGGGCAAGGTGGCTCGTCTGATCTGTGACCTTTATGATGAGGATGATTCTCCCGCTGCAGGAGACTGCCGCAGAGTGTTGCGGAATGTCTGCGCAGAGGCAGAACAGATGGGATATCATTTTACCATTAAGCCGGAATGCGAATTTTTCCTGTTTCAGGTAGATGATGAAGGACATCCTACTACCAGAACCCAGGAAAAGGCCAGCTACTTTGATGTAGCGCCTAATGATTTTGCGGAAAATGTGCGTAGAGATATTGTACTGAATCTGGAAGAGATGGGCTTTGAGGTGGAGGAATCCCACCATGAGATTGCCGCTTCCCAGCATGAAGTAGATTTTACCCAGACCGATGCCCTGACGGCAGCAGACCGGGTAATGACCTTTAAGATGACTACGAAGACCATTGCCAAGCGTCACGGTCTTCATGCCACCTTTATGCCGAAACCAAAGGGAGAGGAGTATGGCTCCGGTATGCACCTGTTTTTGTCCCTCTATGACAGGGAGAACAAGGACATGTTCGCCGATGAGAAGGATGCCAATGGCCTGAGCCAGACAGCCTATTCCTTTATTGCCGGTATTCTGAATCATATGCCGGCTATGACGGCGATTTTTAACCCGTTGGTAAACTCCTATAAGCGATTTGTGCCCGGCTATGAAGCCCCGGTGACCATGACCTGGTCTCCTGTCTACCGGGATTCCCTGATTGGAATTCCCCATCGCCGCGGCGGTTACACCATGATAGAGCTGCGTTCTCCTGACGGCACCATGAATCCTTACCTGGCCTTTGCCGTACTCATTGCCTCCGGCTTAGACGGTATCAAAAATCATATGGAGGCACCGGAGCCCATTCGCCAGAGTCTGGCCAAGATGGACCGGGTGGAGCTGGCAGAGCTGAATCTGCAGCAGCTTCCTATGAGTCTGGGAGAGGCAGTAGAGGCATTGAACCAGGATACCTTTGTGAAAGAGATTCTGGGAAAACGAATTGCCAAGACCTATATTAAGTCAAAAAGAAAAGAGTGGAATGTTTATAATACCCAGGTAACCCAGTGGGAATTGGACCAATATCTGAATAAATACTGATGACCTACAAAAGATAAGCTAGAACAGGCACAAGAACCTGGAGGTGGATGAATGGCCAATATTATAGTAGCCTTCTCCAAGATTGAGGACGCCAAAAGCATCAAAAATGTATTGGTTCGCAATGGATTTTCTGTGGCAGCAGTCTGCTCTACAGGAGCGCAGACCATCAACTATGCAGAAAGTCTGGATCATGGCATCGTAGTATGCGGATATCGGTTTCCGGACATGATGGCTCCTCAATTGATGGAAGAATTGCCTCAAAGCTTTGATATGCTTATGGTAGCATCTCCTGCTTATTGGGATGACCGTAACAGCAATATCGTCTTTGTAGGTATGCCCTTAAAAATCAACGATTTGATCAATTCCCTGAACATGGTTTGCCAGGCACAGGAACGCAGACGCAAGAAGATGCGGGAGATTGCCAAGGTAAGGAGCGAGAGAGAAAAAAATCTGATTACCAATGCCAAACGGATTCTTATGGAGCGTAACGGCATGACAGAATCCGAAGCTCATCACTATATCCAAAAGTGCAGCATGGACAGCGGTACCAATATGGTAGAGACCGCCCAGATGATTATCTCCATTATGTTTTGATCGGGTAACAGGGACAGGCAAATGGAAAGAAATGAGGAGGGAGAACAATGAAATTTACCAAGATGCATGGAATCGGCAATGATTATGTGTATGTGGATTGTGTGACAGCACCCCTGGAGAGCCAGACAATGTTGACGCCGGAACGGCTGGCAGAGCTGGTAAGTGACCGTCATTTTGGCATCGGCTCCGATGGTCTGATCCTGATTAAACCTTCTCTGACAGCAGATTTTACCATGGAGATGTACAATGCCGATGGCTCCCGGGGAGCCATGTGCGGCAACGGCATCCGCTGTGTGGCAAAATATGTGTATGATCACGGCCTGACCAATATGACCACCCTCCGCATTGAAACCCTGGCCGGTGTAAAGACCATTGATCTGACGGTGTGGGATCATAAAGTGACCATGGCCAAGGTTTCCATGGGCATTCCCATTCTCACCAGCAATGGCGTAGGACTGACCCTGGGTCAGTGTGAGAGACAGGAGAGAGAAGACGGCATTTATCTTACGGAGGGAGAGATATCGGTTCCTTTGTGGGAGCATTTGACAGTGGAGAAGGCAGGAGTAGAGACCATTGACACCATAGGAATTTCCATGGGAAATCCCCATACGATTCTTTTCTATGACAATATGGCAGAGGCTCCTGTGGTGACTCTGGGACCTGCCATAGAAAAGCTCCCTCGGTTTGCAGATCGCACCAATGTGGAATTCATCGTAGTAGACAGTCGGAATCAGATCGAGATGCGGGTCTGGGAGAGAGGTTCGGGGGAGACCCTGGCCTGCGGTACGGGAGCCTGCGCCGCTGCTGTGGCAGCTATGTTAGCCGGATATGTGGACAGAAATGTGACAGTGAAGCTGACAGGTGGCAGCCTGATGATCTACTGGAATCCGGAGACGGGAGAAGTAGAGATGATGGGACCTGCCACAGAGGTATTCTCCGGAGAGATTGCATTGTAATGACACCCTGAGTATCAATATGCCCGGAAAGGACGGGCAAGAAAGAGGATTTTAATATGTACAAAGTAAACGACAATTATCAAAAGCTGCCGGGCAGCTACCTGTTTTCCACCATCGGCAAAAAGGTAGCAGCCTACACCAAGGCCCATCCGGACAAGGAGATCATCCGTCTGGGAATCGGTGATGTAACCCAGCCTCTGGCACCGGCTATCATCCAGGCTCTCCATAAGGCAGTAGACGAAATGGCAAACGGGGCCACCTTCAAGGGCTATGCACCGGATCTGGGGTATGAATTCCTCCGGAATGCCATTGTAGAGGGAGATTACGCAGCCAGAGGCTGTGACATTCAGGCAGATGAGATTTTTGTATCGGATGGTGCAAAGTGCGACTGCTCCAATATTCAGGAGCTGTTCAGCCTGGATAATACCATCGCTGTTTGCGATCCGGTCTATCCGGTATATGTGGACAGCAATGTCATGGCAGGCCGAACCGGCACCTATGACGCCGAAACACAGATGTGGAGTGATGTGGTTTATATGCCCTGCACCGCTGAGAACGGTTTCCACCCGGCATTCCCGGAGAAAACCCCGGATCTCATCTATCTGTGCTATCCCAATAACCCTACAGGCATGACCATCACCAGAGATGAATTGCAGAAATGGGTAGACTATGCCAATGAAAAGGGAGCACTGATCCTCTATGATGCGGCATATGAGGCCTATATTTCTGAGGAGGATGTTCCTCACACCATCTATGAATGTAAAGGAGCCAGAACCTGCGCCATTGAGTTCAAGAGCTTTTCCAAGAATGCCGGCTTCACCGGCCTGCGCCTGGGCTATACAGTAGTACCCAAGGATCTGGTAAGAGACGGCGCTTCTCTCCATGACATGTGGGCTCGCCGCCATGGTACCAAGTACAACGGAGCTCCCTATATTGTCCAGAGAGCAGGAGAAGCAGTGTACAGCGAAGAAGGAAAGAAGCAGTTAAAGGAGCAGGTGGCCTACTATATGCGCAATGCCCGTACCATCCGGGAAGGATTGGCAGAGGCAGGCTACACCGTATACGGCGGCGTCAATGCTCCCTATGTATGGCTGAAAGTGCCGGAGGGGATGACCTCCTGGGAGTTCTTTGACGAACTGTTGGAAAACGCCAATGTGGTAGGCACGCCTGGCGCCGGCTTTGGTCCCAGCGGAGAGGGATATTTCCGCCTGACCGGATTCGGTACCTATGAAAACACAGTAAAAGCCATTGAAAGAATCAAAGCATGGCATCATTGATGCTGAGTGTATAAAATGCTATGAGAAAACAGGAGCAGGAGGAAAACCAGCGACATGGAAGAAAAAGAATTACTGGAGCAGATCACAGCCTATGTAGAGGCGCATACGGAAGAAATGATTGAGGATGCCAAGACCCTCATCTCCATTAACAGCGAAAAGATGGAAGCAAAGCCCGGCAAACCCTACGGAGAGGGTACGGCAGAGGTATTCGAGGCAGCAGAGAAAATCCTCACCGGTCACGGTATGAAGGTAAAGAATTATGATAACTATGTTCTTACAGCGGACATGAATGAGGGAGAAGCTTCCCTGGATATCCTGGCACATCTGGATGTAGTACCGGCCACAGAAGGATTTACTGTGACAGAACCCTTCTGCCCTGTGGTAAAGGACGGCGCTCTCTACGGTCGTGGCTCTGCTGATGACAAGGGACCGGCGATGACCGCTCTCTATGCCATGCGTGCCATCAAGGAGCTGGGAATCCCTGTGACAAAGAATTGCCGTCTGATCCTGGGTGCCGATGAAGAGTGCGGCAGCAGTGATATCAGATATTATTATTCCATAGAAAAAGAAGCCCCTATGACCTTCTCTCCGGATGCAGATTTCCCCCTGATCAATATTGAAAAGGGAGGTCTCCATCTGGATCTCCAGGCTACAGTAGACCCTGCTGAGGCAGGAGAAGTCCGCCTGGTATCTGCTAACAGCGGCGTGAAGATCAATGTAGTTCCTGCCAAGGCATATGCTGTCATCGCAGGAGCAGACCCGGCTATTTTGGAAAAGGCCAAAGAAGCCACGAAACAGGCGACAGGAGTCACCATCACCGAAACCAAAGAAGCAGACGGAGTCCATTTCCTGGTGGAAGGACTGGCAGCTCATGCAGCTTCTCCCTCTCTGGGAAACAATGCTCTGACAGCCATGTTCCACTTCCTCCATCAGATTCCTTTCAGCGATAAGAAAGTCAATCAGATCATTGCCAATCTGTGCAGACTCTACCCTCATGGAGACTGGAATGGCAAGGCCCTGGGAGTCAATCATGCAGATGAGGAATCCGGAGAGCTGACCCTGAGCTTAAACATTATGACCTTTGACGGCACTACGCTGACGGCACACTTTGACTGCCGTGCTCCTCTCTGTGCCAACGATGAGAATACGACAGCTGTGATCCTGAAAAAATATGAGGAGGCCGGCTTTACCAGCCAGGGCGGAAAGATGTTTGAACCTCATGTGGTATCCGCTGACTCTCCCTTTGTACAGACTCTGTTGTCCTGCTATGAGACTGTTACCGGACGGAAAGAAAAGCCTCTGGCTATCGGCGGCGGCACCTATGTTCATCATATTGCCAACGGCGTAGCCTTCGGCTGTGCCGATCCTGCTGTGGACAACCATATGCACGGAGATGATGAGTTTATGACCATTGATCAGATGAAAAAGAGCGCCATTATCTTTGCACTGGCCATTGCAAAGCTTTGTAAATAAAAATCAGTAAAATAGTAGAAGAGGGAGCAGCCGGAAGGCTGCTCCTTTTGC
>CAYMSZ010000078.1:0-7803 GCA_964393285.1 uncultured Lachnospiraceae bacterium
CGGGGACCTGTCCTCCGTACTCATCCCGGAGGATCGTCATGGTAGCATGGATATCCCGGGCTTTGCTGTGTCCCAGACCACAGGGACGGACGATCTCTTCAATTTCCTCCACTGATGCAGCTGCCAGGGCATCCACATCCGGGAATTTGGCATAGAGATCCTGGACTACCACATTGACCCTGGCATCGGTACACTGGGCAGCCAGTCGGACGCTGACTAACAGCTTCCACGCTTCATTATAATCCAGGGTGCAATCGGCATCCGGATATGCTATGGCCAGTCGTTCTATGACCTGAGCGGCCAGCTGTTTCTTCTCTTCTTTCGTCATGGCTTTCATTCCTGTTTACTCGTAATCTACCTGAATCATACAAAGTCCCTGAGGCGGTGCCGTAGGACCTGCCTTCTTTCGGTCAATGGTGGTAAGAAGCTCTTTCACCCCTTCCGGTTCTCTCTTGCCAAACCCTACTTCCAAAAGGGTTCCCGTCAGGATTCTCACCATATGCTGAAGGAAGCCGGTGCCATGGAAGGTCATGTTCAAATACCCGCCCTTTTGAACGATTTCGATCCGGTCTACCACCCGTACCGTGGATTTTTTGAATTTGGGATTGCCGCAAAAGCTGCCAAAATCGTGCTCTCCTTCCAGGTAACGGGCTGCCTCCTGCATTTTCGCCACATCAGGCGTGGCTGTCAGGGTCCACACATATTTTCGGTTAAACACAGGCTTCAAATCCCCTACATAGCAGGTGTAGCAATAGGTTTTCCCCAGCGCATTGTAACGACTGTGAAACCGGTCTGAGGCAATCTTCACCTCTTTGACACAGATATCATCCGGCAGGTAATGGTTCATATATTTTTGAATTTCCTCCGGTGTCATCTCTGTATCCATATGGGCATTGCACACCATCCCTTTGGCATGAACCCCGGCGTCTGTCCGTCCGGCTCCGATGACCTCTACCGATGTACCGGTCATAAGGCTTAATACGGATTCCAGTTTTCCCTGGATGGTCATATCTGTGTTAGGCTGATGCTCCCACCCAAAATAGCGGGTGCCATCGTAGGCCAGCATCATTTTATAATTTTGTCTCATCTGGTTCTCCCGATTTTTAAGATATTTCGTTTCAAAGTATATCACATTTTACCTTTTTGGTACACCAATTCCGAAGGGGAAGATTTTTGTTTTTGTTCCTTTTGGGAAACCTCTTGTTTTTTTTAAGAAAAACCTGTATATATAAAGCAGCAGCCATGGAATTGTGACAGGAGGTACCTCTAATGAATGAACATGCAATGAAACCGATAAAAGAAGGAAAAGTACGGGAAATCTATGACAACGGTGATACCCTGATTATGGTAGCCACAGATCGGATCAGCTGTTTTGATGTAATTTTACATAATACGGTAACAAAGAAGGGAACAGTTCTGACCCAGATGTCTAAATTCTGGTTTGACATGACAAAGGACATCATTCCTAACCACATGATTTCCGTAGATGTAAAGGACATGCCTGAATTTTTCCACAAGCCGGAATTTACCGGCAACAGTATGCTGTGTAAGAAGCTTACCATGCTGCCTGTGGAGTGCATCGTCCGCGGGTACATTACCGGCAGTGGCTGGGCCAGCTATCAAAAGACCGGTCAGGTATGTGGCATTACATTGCCGGAGGGTCTGAAAGAGTCTGATAAACTGCCTGCTCCCATCTACACTCCCTCTACCAAAGCAGAGATTGGGGATCATGATGAGAATATCTCCTATGAGCAGAGCATTGATTATCTGGAAAAACAATTTCCCGGCAAGGGAGAGGACTATGCCTCCAAGTTGCGGGACTACACCATTGCCTTGTATCAGAAGTGTGCCGATTATGCCCTGAGCAGAGGAATCATCATTGCAGATACCAAGTTTGAGTTTGGTCTGGATGAAAATGGCAACATTGTCCTGGGCGATGAAATGCTGACGCCTGACAGCTCTCGTTTCTGGCCTGCCGATACCTATGAGCCCGGTCACGGACAGCCTTCTTTTGACAAACAGTTTGCCAGAGACTGGCTGAAATCTCATGAGGGCCATGACTGGACCTTGCCTCAGGAGATCGTAGATAAGACCATTGAGAAATACCTGCAGGGATATGAACTGCTGACAGGAGCAAAGTTGGAGTAAAACGAGGTTAACTATGGGGAATTACAGATGGTACCGCATCGGAGAAATAGAAGAAATCTCCGGTTTAAACGCACAAAGCATCCGTCGTTATGATAAAAGGGGTATCCTGTTAGGATCCCGTGATGAACATAACAATTATCGATATGTCGACTCCATAGAGCTCTGTATGTCCATATGGGTTCGCTATCTGCAAAATTATGGTATGTCCTTAAATGAGGTAGAGCAGTTTCTCTCCGGAGATTCTGACAAGCAGATTGCCATGACAGAGGATTTGTCTCTGCGTCTGCAACGCGAAGAGGCTCTTATTCGGTTGAAATCTGCCTGCCTTGAGGATTTGACTGCCGCCTTAAAGCAGGGCATACAGGCCCCTGATGCCTGTTCTCTGGTAACCCGTCCTGCCATGCTGGCTACATTTTACCGTGATCATGATCTGTTGATTCATGGCGACGAGACGGATAACCACATCTCTGACTGGGTAAATGATACCCCTATCGTAAGACCTATGTTTCGGGTCAGCCACGATTTTCTCTTTGATGATTCCCACCCACAGACCGAATATAAAATCGGTCTGTGGATTCCACAACAATATCAAGAACTTTTCAATCTTTCTGAAAACACATACTGTTTTTCTATTCCCTCACAAGACTGTATTCACACAATCTATGAAGGCTATGACTCCCTGGCGTCTGATGATGCATGCTTAAACCAGGTCAGAAAACGGGTTCTGGAATTTGCCGCCGACAATGGGTTATCTCTGGCAGATGCCCCCATATATGGCAGTTCTTTTTATAGCCGCCGCACAGAACATGGTCTGCACCATATGGCACATATGTGGATTCCTGTCCAAAAAAATGATGTGATATCATAGTTTTTTATTATATTTGTTAGATTTTTATTGTTATTTTTTTAATTTTTTTATTGACCTTGACACCTGTCAACCTCTATATTGAAGGTAAGGTTCTTTTTTTTGGGGGCCTCGAAACTTATTTCATAAAGGAGGAGAAAATTATGAAATCATTGTTCAGAAAAAGCCTGGCTTTTCTGTTGGCGCTGACTATGGTACTCAGTATGGCCGGTTGCAGTTCATCTGCCGGATCTGATACTTCCGATACTACAGCTGCCGCAAGTCAGGAATCCGAAGCCGCAGGGCAGTACAAGGATGGTACTTACACTGCCAGTGCTTATGGCATGAATGGTGACGTACCTGTTACTGTTGTGGTGGAAAATGGAAGGATCACTTCTATCACTGTCGGTGAAAACAGTGAAACGGCAGGCATAGGCTCCAACGCCATTGACCAGCTGCCTGATGCCATGATAGCAGCACAGACACCTGATGTAGATGTGTACTCCGGAGCAACTATGACATCCAAGGCTCTGATTAAAGCAGTTCGGATCGCTTTGGGTCTGGAAGAAGCAGAAACCCCTGTCGCCAATGATGTGACCTCTGCCGATGTTATCGTTGTCGGAGCCGGTCTGTCCGGTCTGGTAAGCGCTTACCGCGTTGCAGAATTGGGCTCTTCTGTCATTTTGATGGAGCAGAGTGGTGCTGTAGGAGGTTCCAGCCGTTACGCTGGTGGTTATGTCAGCGGTGCCGGTACCAAGCTGCAGGAAGCTGCCGGTTTGGAGGACTCTCCTGAACTGGCCTATGACGATATGATTAACATCGGCGGTGCCGGTAACTTCACTCCTGCATTGGCATGGACGCATGTACAGCGTGCCGGTGAAATGGTAGACTGGATCGTTGATGAGCTGGGTGTAGAACTCAGTGAGCCTGGCTTTGGTGTTTATACCCCTACCAATGTGCCTCGTGTATATCAGGCTTCCGGTGGAATCGCTTATGCTGATGCCATGACTGCCAAGGTAAATGAAATGGTAGACGCCGGCAAAATTACCCTGTTGTTGAATACCGAAGTCACTGCCCTGCTGACCGATGGGGATACTGTGGTAGGTGTAACGGCTAACGATCAGGATTATGAGGCCAGCAGTGTTATTCTTGCCACCGGTGGATACGGCTACAATAAAGAGTGGGTAGAGCGCTACAATTTCGCACATTCCCGTTCTTCCTCCCCTGTGACTGCCACCGGTTCCGGCTACGATCTGGCTGAATCTATGGGAGCTTCCTTTACCAACATGCAGTACCTGCCTGCTTATCCCGGTGCAGTAGATACCAGTGAGGATACCTATTCTCTTACCGTCACCGCCAACACCAACGGCTGGTCCGGTGCCATCTGGGTAGATCTGTCCGGCAATCGTCTGGTAGACGAGGTGGATTACACCGTTGCTGATCGTCAGGCTGCCTGGGAAAATGCAGAAGAAAACTATGTTTATATCATATTCACACAGGAAATGATGGATAGTGCTGAGGTTCCTCTGTTTGATGTAGACGCTACAGCAGGTAACTGGGATCGTTTCCAGGCTGAATTAGAGGAAGGCTACTGTGTATTCTCCGGTTCCACCATCGAAGAGCTGGCTGAAAATGCCGGTATTGATGCTACCGGCCTGGCAGCTACCGTTGCAACTTACAATAAGGATGTTGCTGCCGGTAAGGATAGTCAGTTTGGACGTACCTCTCAGTTAATGGCTTTGGAAAGCGACACCTACTACGCTGTCCGCACCGTTCCCTACATCCTTCTTACCAAAGGTGGCGTAGATATCAACACCTCTGCCGAAGTGCTTCGTGCCGATGGCAGTGTAATCGAAGGTCTGTACGCTTGCGGCGAGCTGATCGGCGGTGCCAACATCGGCGGCTATGGCAGCATCGGTGGTTTGGCTCACTCCATCTGCTTCACCTGGGGCACCATCGCAGCTGAATCTGCTGCCTCCCGTGCACAGGGTCAGGAAGTTCATGTATCCAGCTACAAGGGTGTAACAGAGGAATTGCCTCAATAATTTTATCTGACTCCCCTTTGTATTACGGCAAAATTTGTGTTAACAAGAAAGAAGATACCCTGGGCCATATAGGCTCCGGGTATCTTTTTTTCTGTCATGTTGAGTTTCATGTTTTGCATCTGTTATACTCAATCATCCTGTTGACGATCTGTATGTTTCATCAGAGGGAAGTCATCAGTATCCTGCATTCTAACCCTTCGTGATTAAGGAAGGATTTTTACTGTGAGACGCACAGGCTGATGGTCGGTATAGGTAAAATCCACATCAATGTTAGTAATTTCTTCTACCTGAAGATTATCCGATACAATGAAGCCATCAATGACATAGACCTGAGAATCCTCATAGTTGCCGCTGTAGGGTCCGTCTAACAGACGGCAGGTAGGCACATTATCCGATACTGCAAAAGAGAAATGCTCCGGCAGATCGTCTGTACTGATAATGCCAGGAGTCCAATTATCGGTATTGAGAATCGGATAGGTGTCCATTCCTTCAAAGGTCTGGTTAAAATCTCCTCCGGCAATCACATAGTTTCCTTTTTCATATTCTTCCTGGAGAATGGAAGCCAGCATCTTGCTCTGGGCGATCTTTCCCTCACCGCTGTCATAGGCTTCCAGGTGAAAGTTGATAAGTACCAGTTCACGGTCTGTCCCTTCCAGGGGAATTCTGGTTTCCAAAAGACACCGTTTCAGGTTGCAGGTCTTTACCGGCCATGTAAAAGATTCCGGTAAGGCAATTCTGCTGGCCTCTGTTACCTGATAGTCTGTCATGGTCACCAGACCGCTCTCCACCTTCCCGATAAAGGGAATGGGATACGGCACAAATGCACATCGAAAATTCGTAGCATACATGCCGCTAAGCCCCAGCTCTTCCTCATAATAATCCAGCTCATCTATATGGTAAGTACGGGTAGAATCCCGGTCTACCTCCTGAAGGAAATAAATATCTGCATCCTGCTCCTTCAGGATTTCTGTAATTCCGGTCAGATTTTCTTTCACCAGATCTTCACTGTCCGGCTTTACCTTAGAACCGCCGTCCATGAAGAAATCTTCATCCCGGCTCAGTCCTGCATATCCTGTATTATAGGTCAGGATCGTCAGAGAATCTCCCACTGCCAGGATCTCGTCTCCTGCTGCTGCCTCCACGCTTTCCACTGCCTCCGGTCGATACTCCAAAATCGTTAGTGTCGCCACTCCTGCTGCCGCCACAACTACGATGGCAAGAATCAGTATTCCTATGATTCGAACAACCTTTTTTCCTTTGCTCTTCTTTTTCATTTGTCCTCTTTTCCGGGGTACCTCCCCTTGTCTCACTTCATGATATTGGAATCGAAATGTATTTTGACCCTGGCATCACTTAATTCAAAAAGGCAATTCCTGCATTCAGATATCCTGCAAAAGTCACCCATATCAGATAAGGCAGCAGCAAGTAGGCCGACACGATGCGAATCTCTTCAAACAAAAAGATGGTCTGTAAAATCAGGTACCATAACAGGAGCAACCACAGGAAGGAAAACCAGTACCAGCCTAGAGAAAAGAAAAATATAGGCCAGCAGAAATTCACCACCAGCTGCAGGCTATATAAAAAGATGGCTTTCCGAATCTCCGCCCCATTCCGTCTGGATGTAACAACCAGATAAGACGCTGCTCCCATCATTCCATACAACAAGGTCCACACCACAGGAAACAGCCAGCCCGGCGGGGATAGAGGAGGCTTTTTCATAGTCTCCCACATGGACATACTGCTTTTTGTAAGAAAGGCAGCAACTCCTCCTACAATAAGGGGTATTAACATGCAAACGCCTAAAATCTGTTTCTTATTTCTCATAGAAATCTCCCTGCCCTATCCCTCTTGTTGGGGGATTGGCTCATCCATCTCGGTATCTATCCTATGACAGAGAGAGGCTTTCCTATGTCTCAGAATATTCTAGTGAACGCCTAATTTATCAATCAAAAAGGAGGCTGTTGCATCTGTCAGCTCCACCATCTGCTCCGGCTCGTTGGTCCATGCTCCGAATCCATGATTGGCACCAGGCACCACATGGCAGACAAAATCCGCCTGGGGATTAGATTCCGTAGCAATCACATCCAATACCTGATGCTTTACCGTTACATCCTGATCTCCGTATACCATAATGCAATTTCCGGTAAATTCATGGAAGTATTCTCTGGCACGGCTTTCGTTCATCTGTTTCCAGAAATCATAGCTAAGGGTCTTAATCGTTCCGTCAAAATCATTTTCATAGGGATAATAGCCATCTCGTGCCGATACTTCCAGGCGATTCTGAATGATCTCTGCATCTCCGAAACCATCCTCCATATCCTCAAACCCATTCATGGCCGCCGGTGCCCACAGAGCGATGGTGCGAATCTCCGGGTGACGCTTTGTATAGTGCAATGTCACTCGCCCTCCCAGACTATAGCCTACCACTCCTACATGGCCTGCCAGTACCGGGATCTGCTCTTCCATATAGGCAAGCACACTGTCCAGATCATCCTGACAGTTTTCAACTGTATATGCCACCATGGACTCTTTGGAATCATGGCAGCCAGGGAAATCACAGCGGATGGAAGCGATTCCTGCCGCTGCCAGCTTTTCTGCCAGCATAGGAAAGGTTCCATTCTCATCTCTGGTGGCACAGAATCCATGTGCCATCAGCACCAGCGGCATAGGGTTCTCTCCTTGGGGAATTACAACGCTGCAGGGAATCTGCGTCCCTCTTTTTGATGTTACAAAGCAATCTTGTTTTTTCATAGGTTCATCCTTTCT
>CAYMSZ010000079.1:0-7748 GCA_964393285.1 uncultured Lachnospiraceae bacterium
AGCGAGAAAAAAATCAAAACGAAAGCCGGATTCGCTATCTGGAAAGAATGGTGAAAACCGCCAAGGTCATTGACGATTCCTCCAAAGAGGATGAAGTGGGCTTATTCAATACGGTAACTCTGTATTTTGAGGATGACGATGAGGAGGAGACCTACAAGCTTCTCACCACCATCCGCAGCAATTCCATGCAAGGAAAGATCAGTATTGACTCCCCCATCGGGAAAGCCATCATGGGTCACAAGGTAGGAGACCGTGTTTATGTGGCGATCAACGAAAAAAGCGGATATTATGTAGAGATCCGGCGAATTGAGAAAACGGTGGATGACGGGAATGATGAGCTTCGTAAGTATTAAGTCAGAAAGTACCCAGAGATATCATGCGTATACAAAAAATAGAGTTTCTCGAAAAAGAAACTCTATTTTTGTATACTGTGGATGCAACCGGAGATCCATGAACCAGGCTAACCTACGGCACCCGAAAAATCCTGCTTAGTGCTGCTTCATTCCTGACCTGACACGGTTCACAGGCTTCCGCCGCGCAGGACCCAGTACATTTCCCTGACCGGGCACCCACAGTACCTGGTTAGTATACTATTGGTTTTTTTTCTTGTCAACATTAGCTTATGTAAAAAATTCCGGCCTATCCGTAAAATACTCTGGCGAAAAATTTCGGTTATGAGGGAGAAACAGATTCTCTTCCATATACCAGATGATAAAATTTTCCTTGCTGCTGCAACAGCTCCTGGCAGGTTCCTTTCTCCACAATCTTTCCCTGATCCAGCACAAAAATTTCATCATACCGCTCCATGATCTCCACCGGAACCCTGTGTGTGATCACCAGGGCACCTATCCCGGACAGACTTAGGATGTTTTTCTCAATCTGTAAGGCATTTTCATTGTCCAGGCTGGCTGTAGGTTCATCAAATATCAGAAACTTTGTATCGGACAGAAGGCTCCTGGCTAGACCGATTCGCTGTCTTTCTCCGCCAGACAGATTTTTCCCATGCTCCCCTACCTGTGTTTCTTCTCCAAAGGAATTTCGGGTCAAAATTTCTTCCACATGAGATTTTTGAAGTACTTCCTGCCATTGTTTTTTGGAAACTCTGCGTTGGAGCAAAATATTATTTTCAATGGTATCATCCAACATGACCACATGCTGTTCCTGGTAGGATAACCATGCGAAAAGCTCCTCTTCCCTTACCTGACGGATATCGATTCCGTTGATGCGAATTTCACCCTCTTGTGGTGTCAAAAAGCCCATGAGAAGCTTTGCTATCGTAGATTTGCCTTCTCCACTGCCTCCTACGACAGCATATTTCTTTTTCATATCCAGAGACAGGCTTATGTCCCGCATAATAGGAGCATTTTCCTGGTAGCCAAATGTTACCTGCTTCATTTCCAGCCAATTTACAGGATTCTCCGGAATTTTCTGCGCAGGTATCCTTGCTGGCTGCTGCCGTTTTTCTTTTTCAAAGGTATTTTCATACTCTTTTTTGCCGGTTCGGTAGGTCATAAGGTACAAGGGCAGCGTCTCAAAAGGGGTCATAACGCCTCCCATAAGCTGCGTCATAGACATTACATAGCCAATGCTCACCTTTCCCTTCATAACCAGCAGCATGACAAATATAACCATAAGGATAAAGCTTAGCTGTGTAAATCCGGATGAAACGCTTTGAATCAAATATTGTTTTTGTTTTCTTCGTACACCCTTTTCTCTGACCGCTTCCGTTTTATCACTGTATTTCTTCTGCATGGTCTGAAGCATCCCGAATACCTTTACCAGCAGAAAGCAGGAAAGTATATTTTGTGTCTCTGCCATACAGCTATCGTTGCTTTCCAGATAGTCCTTTTCTGCCAAATCGGCCTGTCTTTGAAACAGTTTCGGCAGATTAACAGAAACTGCTGCCAACATCACCACAAGGATCGCCAGTTTTCCATCTCCGTAGATAATAGCAATCATGGAAAACAAAAAGCTCCAAAAGATCCGATAGATTTCCAGCAAACTCCCGCAATATTTTTCTGCGATTTCCTGGCTTGCAACTGTCAGTTTGGATACATAAAATGATGATTTCCGGGAGAAATAATCTTTTGCGGTTTTCTGCAAAATATCATTCATGTACTCATTTCTCAGGTTTCTGGTAAACACCATCAAAATTCCTGCAGAAAGACTATTTACTCCGTATTCCAGACTCACACTGACAAAGCTGAGAGCAATCGCACAAAAAGAACATCTCCAAAACAGAGCCCATTGTCCCTGTACCGCCGCATCAATCATAGGCTGCAGTAGCAAGGCAAAGCCGGTAGAAGCCGCAACACAACAAGGGGTCATGATTCCGTATAAGATCCATGACCTGATATTTTTCTTATTCAATTTAAGTCACCTTCCTTACATCGTACATTGTCCGGTCAATCATATCTTGACCTATCATACAGTTAACCTTCTATGTAATAATGTTTGGAGGGTTGTCTTAAAATACCTTGCTGCTCATATTACAGGATTCACCTTTCTAACAGTTCAAACTCCCTGTTTCTTCGATTTCCATAATCATGTCAACCCGTCTCTGATGGCGCCCTCCTTCAGGAGTAGCCTTCAGCCATTCGTCTACAATCATCTTCGCTGTATCTATTCCGATGACTCTGGCTCCAAAGCAGAGGACATTGGAGTGGTTGTGGATTCGTGACATTTTTGCTGTATAGGGTTCACTGCAAACACAGGCCCGGATGCCCTTTACCTTATTGGCTGCCAGGCTGATGCCTACTCCGGTGCCACAGATGGCAATTCCTAAATCTGCCTCTCCTTCTGCCACCATCTTTCCTACCCGATAACCGGAGATGGGATAATCAAAGCTTTCGTGGCTGTCGGTTCCTACATTCACGACTTCATATCCCTGACTCTCCAGGTAGCTTACGATCTCCTGTTTCATCTCTACTGCTGCGTGATCATTTCCGATTACAATTTTCATACTAAATGTATCTCACCTTTCTATGTTGCTATAGCCGCCATTCTTAGCTGCTTCATCTATCTATCCATTAAGGGATGCTGCTGCATTTTTCTCTTCCTTCAGCCGTAGCCGCAGTTCCCGAAAGAACTGCCGCATCAGACCAGCACATTCTGTTTCCAGAACGCCTCGTCTCACCTTTACCTTATGATTAAAGCCATCCATTTCCAACAGGTTCAGGACAGAACCGGCGCAGCCGGATTTGGGACTCATGCAGCCAATAATGACTTCATCCATGCGGCACTGGAGCAGCGCTCCTGCACACATCTGGCAAGGTTCCAGCGTCACATACATGCGGCAGCCCTCCAGCCGCCAGTCTCCCTCTTTTCTGCAGGCTCTACGAATGGCAATGACCTCTGCATGAGCCAGGGTATTATGGTCGGTTGTACGCCGATTATACCCTCTGGCAACGATAGTATCCTCCCGGACAATCACACAACCAATGGGAGATTCTCCTAGTTTATAGGCTTTTTTTGCCTGCTTCAGCGCTTCCTTCATGAATTTTTCATCTTGCCTGCGCTGGATTTCTTCCTGGGAAAGCTCCAGGGTACTTCTCCCGATTTTTGTCATACTTTTTCGTTGTCCTTCCTAAGGCCTGGCTTTACTTTCGATCCTTTTCTCCCTGTTCCTGATAGGCAATTTTTGCCGCTGTAATATTAGCTGCCTGACCTTTCTTCAGGATCTGGATCATTCCATCCAGTTTATCTGTCTGCATATAATCCTTGCCAATGTAGGATTCATATTCCTTGCTGACTTTCAGCGTAGATTCTTTGATGTAGGTTTCTGTTTCAGAAAGTTCCTTAGCCGTCTGATTATGCTCTGCTTCCATCTCGTTGATACGATCTCTTTTTGCAGACACAATCTCCTCTGTAATAGTAGGTTTTGTCGTACTAACGAAGTACGCCATAGCCTCCTCTTTTTTCTCCGTCAGGTCAGCCTTTTCCTGTTCCAGGGCACTGATCTCCCCGTCAAAGCTGCTGAGATCATAATGCTCTTCCGTCTTTTCCCTGCGGATACTGCGATTTAAGGAGTTCATTTTTCGCTTGTTCTTTGCTATGGTCCGACGAGTCTTCTGCACCTCCACAATGATCTCTTTATGCCGGTCTTTGGTCAGACCGCCAATGAGAAGATACAGTCCGCCAAACACCACAATGGTCACCAGATAAATAATGATCAGGTGCAATGTCCTGTGATGGGGGATGAGCCAATATGCTCCCACAGGGATACCTACGAAACATACCACAAAGGTAATCATTAAAATCAGCATTTCCTTCAATGTTTTGGGGAAATACAAAGCATAATATAAGGTAGTGTTGCAGATCATAGGGATATGATTCTGCTTAAATTGCTCCCGGATCTGCGTCTTCAGCCCCTTATTTTCTGCTTCAAAAGGAGCCGTCTGCTCCTCGATTCTCGCTTTGATTCCTTTTTGTTTGGCTTTCTCCCTCTTGGATTTTGCCTTCTTGATGGAATCCTGTACTTTGCCAATCTCTGTATCATAGCTGTTTTGCAGCTCTTCTTTCCGCTTCTTTATGGTAGAATTCACCTGATCTTCTACGGTCTTTTTCTCTGCGGCCAGAGCCTTCGCCTGTTTTTTCTCCCGGATGTCCAGAGAATCTCTCCTATCCTTTGCTGCCTGCAGCTCCTTCAATGCTTTTTTGCAGGCTTCCAGATAAGCAATCTGAGAATCCACAGAAGGAGCCTCGGATTCTTTCGTGGTCTCCGTTTCTTCCTTTGCGTTTGTTATTTCCCCTGTTTCTTCTGCTGTCTGCTCTGCCATGTCGTCCATGGTTTGTTCTTCCTGAAATGATCCCCTATTCTTCATATCTATTCTTTTATCCTTCCGACCAGAGTTTTTCTGCGCGATTCATGCAATGCTGTAATCCATGTATAGATTACCTCAAAATCAGCATGGGGGCAAGCGGGAAGTATAAATTTTATAGGCTGGCAGCCTTTATTCACGGACTCTGCTGCAGGTTACAATATCCATTCCGCTGCAGGTCAGATGAACCTGATCTCCCGGGTTTAAAAGAAGCATTTCTTCATGATTCTTTACCATAGCCCGATATAGATTTTCATTTTCGTCAATGAGATAGAGATAGGTGTTTCCATCAATGGTCACATATTTTATATCCAGGATTATCATATCCGCTTCCTCTGTGGCTATGAGTTCTCCTGCTCCGGAAGCCTCTGCCTCACTGTTTTCTCCTTCTACGGGGGTCAGTCCCAGCAGCTGTCTGTATTTCTCCATGCATTCTACCTGCGTTCCTGCGGTGGTAACCAGATTATACTGCTGTACATTAACGGCGGCATAGAGCTTTACCAGTCCGCTGGCATCCTTTAATACCATGATGTAGGTAGGATTTCCATCCACATTGATGAGAGAGGGGAAGCTGGCCTGATAGCCTTTCTCCTGTACCTCACCTTCCGCTGCTGCCATGGCTGATTTTTCATCGGCGCCGGCAATATTGAAATAGTGGCATTCCCCTGTTCTCTCGTTGGCCAGGAGAAAGCCGATATTGGAGCTGTCATTGTTCACTGAGGTGATGCCGGTATAAATCCAGATATCTCCGTCTTTTGCCACATAGCCATAATCCGATGCCGGTGCCTCATCTTCTTCATCAGAAGAGGTATAAGTCGTTACCTGTTTACAACCTTTTTTGCTAAAGATGCTGTTTAAGAATCCATTCTGCAGTTTTCCGTACCAGTTGTACTGTGTACAAATCAAGTCGCCATCATAAACCACATCCACCCAGGCGGGCGTATCTGCCAGACTGTACTGCTGCATAACTCCTGTCACAGGATCTAACAGGATACAACCCTTGACGGTTTTGCCGCCAAAGAGAGAGATGGTCTTGTCATACACAGAGGCAACATAGTAAGGATTTCCTTCCTCGTCAATCTCAAAGTGCAGATTCCCAAAAAGCACTGTAGGATAAGCCATGCGAATGTGTCTGGCTGCATCCTGGGAAAAGTAGGCAGAGGGTACATAGATCATGGCCTCCTCACATTCCTGATAGGAAGCAGACATGGATACAGGATCTACTACCACATAGCCGGGAACTCCGTTTTCCTTATTATTGATCCATTTGAACAGACCTGCATAATCCAAAGCTGCTACCTTCTTCGGTGTGCCATTCAGATCAATCTGGGTATATTCATCGGACACATTGTACTGGCTGACCACGCTGGACAGGGAACCGATCTCCCTGTCACCCAGCATTTTCGCTGAGGCCGTATCCATCAGGGCAATAGAATCTGTGCCCATAGCCTCTGACATATCCTGGCTGAACTCTGCCTCCTGTACCTGTAAGATGGCTGCATAGGTTCCTGCGTGAAACATGGTTCCGCCACTGATGGCTATTATCAAAAATACCAGGATCAATCCTGCCGGAATCCATGCGAATATAACTGCTCGATGGAGGAATTTATCACCGATGTATCCTTCTATATGAGAACCTGCCTCCGAGTCAAGGCCCATCACCAACAGCTGAACCAACCCATAGATACCGGTAGCCAGAATCAAGGTAATCCAAAATCCCACGGACTTTATATTCATCGGTACCAGGCATAAATAAAACGCAATAAACCCTACTGCCAGGACTGCCGCAATTCCTATGATAACCGCCGTCCTTTTCCGTCTCTTTCCCCGGGCATTGAGCTCTGCTAATGACAGGGTTGTTTTTGGGGTTTTGCTGTTTTCTTTTCTTACCGTTTTCATGATTTTTTCTTCTTTACTCATGTTATCGTCCCCTCTTTCATTCATTTGCCCTCATCATACCATATTTTTATTGGAGGTTATACAGCCAGATCGGCAAATTACCCCGGGTTATTTTAGATTCTCCGTCATACTACTTGATCGTTAAAATTTCTACTTAAATAAATTGTAAAAAAATTGTGTTATTTTTATGGATTTTGTCTCGTAATCTATGGACAAATTTATAAAATTTTGCTACATTTGAGTAGCGTCCTCTTAGAGGACAGACAGCGGGAGGAATGGCATCATGAACAACATTGTATATGCAAGAAAACATCTTCTCACCCTAAGTGTCTCCAGATACTCTCACCCTTACTGGGAATTCATTTATTGCACCAGCGGAGAGGGAGAATTGGCCTTTGATGACCAAACGCTTCACTATCGTACCGGGGACATTGTTGTCATTCCGCCTTCGGTTCCTCATGCCTACATCAGTAAGGATGGCTTTACCAACATCCACCTTAATCTGGCAGATTGTACCCTAATAAACCAGGAGAGAATTATCCTGTCTTCAGAGGAAAATGTTCACATTCTCAGTGCTTTCACCTCTGCTCTTTACTATTATTCGTCTGATCCTACTACCAAGGCTACTCTGCTTCCTATCTACGGCAACCTGATTGTGGCCTATGTAACCTTGTTTCATCCTGCCAAAGTGCAAAATGAGATCATTCAACGGATTGAGAACCACATTGTTCAGAACTATTCCGATTGTGATTATGACCTGGCGGAATATCTCCATTCTCTGCCTTTCAGCTATGATTATCTCATCAAGCTTTTTAAAAATGATCTGGGCATCACACCCCATAAATACATCACAGAGCTCCGTCTTCAGGCTGCTGCTGATCTGCTGACTTTATCCCGCGGAAATAATATTTCTGAAATCGCCCATTCCTGCGGTTTTAAGGACCCCTTATATTTTTCCCGGCTGTTTAAGAAGAAATATGGCACCTCTCCCAGCTTCTATGCCTTAGGTGGCTCACGCAACGCAGACTC
>CAYMSZ010000080.1:0-2944 GCA_964393285.1 uncultured Lachnospiraceae bacterium
GAAAAGGACTTCAACTCTGTTATCATTTAAGCATCCAAGCCAAATAAATTAACAAAGAAGAAGTCCTTTTGTATTAAAATGTATCTCTTAGCAGATTTCCTGAATCCAACCCTTAGGTGCCTCAATATGGCCCATCTGGATACCGGTCAGGGTATCATACAGCTTCTTGGTATAAGGTCCCATCTCCTCCATCCCGCTAGGCAAAAGAATCTCGCGGTCATGATCTACGATCTTGCCAATGGGAGAAATCACAGCTGCTGTGCCGCAGAGACCTGCCTCTGCAAAATCAGATACCTCTTCCAGGGTAACCTGACGCTCTTCTACTTCCATGCCCAAATACTCTTTGGCTACTACCATAAGAGAACGACGGGTGATAGAAGGCAGAATGCTGTTGGACTTAGGAGTCACAAATTTGCCGTCCTTGGTGATAAATACGAAGTTTGCACCACCGGTCTCCTCTACATAGGTTCTGGTAGCAGGATCCAGGTACATATTCTCATCAAAGCCTTTCTTGTGAGCATCTACGATGTTGTGGAGACTCATGGCATAGTTCAGACCAGCCTTTACATCGCCGGTACCTCTGGGGGCCGCACGATCCACATCAGATACCCGGATGGTAATGGGCTTAGCGCCGCCCTTGAAATAAGGGCCAACAGGTGTGGTCAGAATGCGGAACTGATACTCATTGGCCGGCTTTACACCGATGATAGAATCATAACCAAACATATAGGGTCTGATGTACAATGTAGCGCCGCTGCCATAAGGCGGTACATAAGCGGCATTGGCCTTTACCACATCAATGACAGCCTGGACAAATTTTTCTTTGGGGAATACAGGCATCTCCAACCTCTCACAGGAGGTCATCATTCTCTCTGCATTCAGATCCGGGCGGAAGCATACGATCCTTCCATCCTCTGTGGTGTAAGCCTTTAAGCCCTCGAAACAGCTCTGGGAATACTGCAGTACACAGGCACACTCATTCATTACAATATTAGGGTCCTCTGTCAGGCAGCCATCATCCCAGGCGCCATTCTTATAGAGGGATACATATCTCTTGTCTGTCTGCATATAGCTGAAGCCAAGATTGCTCCAATCAATATTTTTCTTTTCCATGGTATCTTCTCCTTACCTCATAAAAAGATTCACGCTTCACGCGCTTTTACCTGTCTCCCATCATACGCTCTTCTTTTTCCGGTGTCAAGATTTCTCCGCGTATTATTTCATACAACATATCCTGCGTTGTATGACAACGCAAATATCAATTCTTAAAGCTATGGATAGGAGCCGGAATTCTGCCGCCTCGATTCACGAATTCCTCACAGGAGAAGGAATTTACCGGCATAACAGGAGCATAGCCTAACAGGCCGCCAAACTCTACAATCTCTCCTACTCCCTTGCCGATAACAGGAATGACACGGACAGCTGTGGTTTTCTGGTTGATCATACCGATAGCAGATTCATCGGCAATGATACCGGAAATCGTAGAGGCAGGGGTATCGCCGGGAATGGCAATCATATCCAGGCCCACGGAGCAGACGCAGGTCATCGCCTCCAGCTTTTCCAGGTTCAATGCACCTGCCTGAACCGCATCGATCATTCCCTGATCCTCGCTGACAGGAATAAAGGCGCCGCTGAGTCCGCCTACATAGGAGGATGCCATAACTCCGCCCTTCTTTACCTGGTCATTTAGCAGTGCCAGGGCTGCTGTGGTGCCGGGGGCACCTACTCTCTCTAAGCCCATCTCCTGAAGGATGTCTGCTACGCTGTCTCCTACTGCAGGAGTCGGTGCCAGGGACAAATCAATGATGCCAAAGGGCACGCCTAGTCTCTTAGATGCCTCCTGGGCTACCAGCTGTCCTACGCGGGTTACCTTAAAGGCTGTCTTTTTCACCGTCTCGCAAAGGACTTCAAAGTTCTCTCCATGAACCTGTTCCAGGGCATGCTTGACAACGCCGGGGCCACTGACACCTACATTGATAATCACATCCGCCTCTGTGACGCCGTGGAATGCACCTGCCATGAAGGGATTGTCATCGGGGGCATTACAAAATACCACCAGTTTGGCACAGCCTAAGGAATCATTTTCCTTGGTGGCCTCCGCGGTTTCCTTGACAATGTCACCCATCAGGCGGATGGCGTCCATGTTCAATCCTGTCTTGGTAGAACCTACATTCACAGAGCTGCAGACTCTTTCCGTCACAGCCAGAGCCTCCGGAATAGAACGGATAAGATTCTCCTCAGAAGGGGTCATGCCCTTGCTCACCAAAGCAGAATAGCCTCCCAGGAAATTTACGCCTACCGTCTTGGCGGCACGATCCAGAGTTTTGGCAATGGTCACATAATCTGCCGGGGTCTTGCAGGCGGCACTGCCGATGAGGGCAATCGGGGTTACGGAAATTCTCTTATTTACAATAGGAATTCCATACTCAATCTCAATATCCTTTCCCACCTGAACCAGATCCTTGGCATAGGTGGTAATCTTGTTAAAGATATTCTGGTTCAACCGATCCAGGTCAGAATCAATACAGTCTAACAGGCTGATACCCATGGTAATGGTACGGACATCCAGCATTTCCTCCTGGATCATCTGATTGGTTTCATGTACTTCATATATGTTAATCATAGAAGGTCTCCTTTAAATCCGGTGCATCATGTTAAAAATATCTTCGTGCTGACAGCGGATGGATACTCCGATTTCCGTTCCGATCTGATCTAACTCTTCTACCAGTTCCTTGGTGCTCTTCTGAGAATGGTTGGCATCTACGATCATCATCATGTTAAAATAGCCATCGATGATGGTCTGGGAAATATCCAGTATGTTAATCTGGTTATTGGCCAGGTAAGTGCATACTCTGGCAATGATACCTACAGTATCCTTTCCAACTACAGTAATAATGGTTTTTTTCATGTTCTTTACCTCACATTTTCCTTTTGGTGCTGTTTT
>CAYMSZ010000080.1:3044-7717 GCA_964393285.1 uncultured Lachnospiraceae bacterium
TTCTTACAGCCGAATCATCTTCGACGGCTGATCTCTGTCGGCCACTGCAATAGGGAAATCGTCTGCATCATAGGGATTGTCTCCCATGGTGATTTCCAGTCTCACCGCCTCGTATGCCAGATCCGGCAGATTGTTTTCCTTGCTCAGATGACCTAGCAGAATCTGTTTCATCTCATCGTGAAGGATCTCTCCCAGCAATCGCCCGGAGGACTCGTTGGACAAATGACCTTTCTCTCCCATAATTCTCTGTTTCAGAGAATAGGGATAGGGTCCTACCTGGAGCATCCGGATATCATGATTTGCCTCCAGTAAGATGGCATCCAGCTTTTGAAGCCTGGATACGGTATAATCGGTATAAACACCCAGATCGGTACACACTGCCACGCTGGCTTTTTCCGAATCCACCCGATACCCCAAAGGCTCTGCTGCATCGTGGGAAATGGCAAATGGCTTCACAGTCAGATCCCCCACTGTAAAATCCTGGTCTGGCTGTATTTCATGAAACAGGGAGGCGTCTATCTCTCCCAGGCTGCCTGTATGTTGAATGGCATGTATGGTTCCTGCCGAAGCATAAATGGGTAATCCGTATTTGCGAGACAACACACCCAGTCCTGCAATATGATCAATGTGCTCATGGGTAATCAGAATCCCGTTTAAGTCCTCTCCTTTTAGTTCCGCCCCGGCTAAGCCAGCCAGGATTTTTTTGCAGGAGATTCCTGTGTCCACCAGAATATGGGTATCATCAGAGCCGATATAGGTGCAATTTCCCCCACTTCCGCTGGCAATGCTCAAAAATCTCATTCTGTCTGCTTTCCTCCTGCTGTTATTCTGTCATATCTTTTTGTATCCTGTAATAATGAGTCCGTCAGCGCATCCCGTATCTGCTTTCTGGTCTTTTCCATATCCCCGTTATTATCTATCACCCGCTGGCACTGTGACCGGAAGCGGTTCTCCGGCAACTGGCTGCGGAACATATCCAGGCACCGTTCTTTCGTATATCCTCTGGATGCCATGAGTCGCTCCATCCGCACAGGTTCGCTGGCATAGATATACCAGATTTCATCGCAGATGGCATCATAATGATCCTCCAACAGCAAAGCGGCCTCGATGACCACCAAATGAGCCTTGCTCTCCTGAATCTGTCTCAGGATCTCCTCCTTCACTGCCGGATGGGTTAAGGAATTCAAAAGAATCCTTTTTTCTTCATTTTGAAAGACAATCTGTCCCAGGAGAGGGCGATTGATCTGACCGTCTGTCAGAATATCCTCCCCAAACCGTTCCACTACCTTTTGAAATACAGCTTGTCCCGGTTCCATCAGCTGCCTTGCTACCAGATCTGCCTGGATGACCTGGGCCTGATATTCCTGCTCTAAAAAATCCAGAACGGTACTTTTTCCACAGCCTACGCCTCCTGTAATGCCTAATATCTTAGGATTTCCCATGGTATTTTTCTGTCATCCTTATCTTTTTATTTGGTTTCATACCAGCTGTTGCCATCTGATACACTGACTTCCAGTTTCACAGACAGATGGGCAGCCGCCTCCATTTCTTCCCGGAGCAGTTGATTGACCTGCTCCTGCTCCTCTATGGGTGTCTCAACCAGCAATTCATCATGAACCTGCAGGATGATCCGGGCTTTTAAGCCTTCTTCATGAAGTCTTTTGTCTACCCGTATCATGGCGATTTTCATAATGTCCGCAGCCGTTCCCTGGATAGGAGAATTCATGGCAATCCGCTCGCCAAAATTTCTCTGCATAAAATTGGAGGATTTTAATTCCGGTACCGGACGGATACGACCGTACAGGGTCGTTACCTGTCCCTTCTCCCTGGCAGTTTCCACCATGCGATTTAAAAACTCTTTTACCCCCGGATAGGTGGCAAAATATCTTTCAATATACTCGGAAGCCTCCTGTCTGGATATGCTCAGATCTTCGCTGAGACCAAAGGCGCTGATTCCGTAAACAATACCAAAGTTCACCGCCTTGGCATTACGGCGCTGCTCCGGCGTCACCTGGTCTAACGGAATATGAAACACCTGAGAGGCTGTGATCCTGTGAATATCCTGGGCCTGTTTATAGGCATCGATGAGTCCCTTATCGCCGGACATATGAGCCAGTATCCGAAGCTCGATCTGAGAATAGTCGGCATCAACGAAAACGCAGCCCTCTCTGGGCACAAATACCTTGCGGATTTCCCGACCCAGTTCAATGCGCACCGGAATGTTCTGCAAGTTGGGCTCTGTGCTGCTGATACGGCCTGTAGCGGTAATGGTCTGATTGAAGGTGCCATGGATTCTGCCATCCCGGGCTACATACTGGATGAGACCATCGGCATAAGTTGATTTTAATTTGGTCAGCTGACGATATTCCAGAATCTTGCTGACTACCGGCTGCTCCGGCGCCAGCTTTTCCAGGACATCTGCTGCTGTGCTGTAGCCGGTCTTGGTCTTTTTGCCTCCCGGCAGCTTCATTTTTTCAAAAAGGACTTCTCCCAACTGCTTGGGTGAATTGATATTAAAAGTCTCTCCTGTCATCTCATAGATGGTTTGCTCCAGACTCTGGATCTGCTCTCCCAGACGGGCTCCGTAGGCTGTCAGCTCCTCCTGACGAATCAGAACTCCTTCTTTCTCCATTCGATCCAGGCAATATACCAGAGGCAGCTCCATCTCCTCATAGAGAGAAAGCATCCCCTCCTGCTCCAGTCTGGTCTTTAAAACATCCATGGCCTGCCACAGAACCGCTACCTCATAGGAAAGAACCTGATACTGTCTTTCCTCCACCTCTTCTTTTGTACACTTGGCTGCATTTTTCCCCAGAAGATCTTCATAGGAGGGCACCGTCTGCCCCAGATAATCTCTGGCAATATCATCATAGTGATAGGTGCTCTTCAAAGGATTTAACAGATAGGCAGCAATGCCTGCATCCCAGATTTTCTTTTCTTCTTTTACTGTCAGAATCTTGCAGACAGCCTTTAGGTCTGACACGATAATCTGAGGAACCTGTCCTATCATGGTTTCCAGACGATCTTTTAGATAATCTGAGGTCAAAAAGCCCTCTGCCGGCAGGATATATGTGTCCGTATTCTTCATGGCAATGGCGATGAGACGGATAGAGCGCAGATGATCCCAGGTGACTGCCTCTGCTGTATCCTCCGGGATGACAGACAAAGCAATCTGCTCTGCCGATGCCGCCTGGTGAAACAGCTCTTCTGCCTCTGACAGCTCTGTAATCACATGGATTTTGGTCTCTGCCTTTTTCTCCTGACTTCTGTCAGGGAAACGGTTCAGGAGAGATTTAAACTCCAGCTGCTTGCACATCTCATAGGCTTCTTCCGTAAACAGATTGTCAATATGGGCATTCTCCACAGAAAAATCAATCTCACAATCCAGGCGTATGGTAGCCAGATCCTTGGACAATACTGCCAGGTCATAGTGCTCATCCAGGGCTTTGGCCGCTCTGGGTGGTTTAATCTCACTGCGGTGCTCATAGGCATTTTCAATGGAATGATATGTGGCAATGAGAGCTTTGGCTGTCTTTTCTCCGATAGAAGGAACCCCCGGAATATTGTCGGAGGCATCTCCCATCAATGCTTTTATATCAATAAATTCTCTGGGGTTCACCCCATAGAGAGCTTCCACATCAGCAGGATAATAATTTTCAATCACAGTGCCTGTGGCCTTGGTTTTGGGAATGCAGATCATTACATGGTCATCTGCCAGCTGCAAAAGATCCCGGTCTCCTGATACCACCACTACATCCATTCCCCGATTTTTGCAAATAACAGAGATGGTACCCAGAATGTCATCCGCTTCCAGACCTGCTTTCTCTACAGTAGGAATTCCCATGGCATGGAGCAGCTCCTTCAGCAGGGGAACCTGCGCATGAAGTTCCTCCGGCATAGGCTTTCTGGTTCCTTTGTATTCTGCGTACATCTCATGCCGAAAGGTGGGAGCCTTTACATCAAAGGCCACAGCCAGATACTGAGGCTTTTCCTCCTCCAGAAGTTTCATCATTATATTGCAAAATCCATAGACTGCATTGGTGTGAAGTCCTGCAGAATTGGTCAAATCCGGAATTCCGTAAAAAGCCCGGTTTAAAATACTGTATCCATCCATCAGTACAATTTTATCTTGCATATCCTACTCCGTATCATTTATGATGCCAGGGTCAAAAGGTATTTTGCCCCCAACTGATGCTATGAGACCATCTCTGATTTTTTATCACAGCATCCAAATATGAATCTGCAGCCACAGGGTACAAAGAACACTCCAGAAAGCCACCGTACTAAGGGCATAACGGATGACCCTGCCAATGGTCCAGTTCCTCACTCGCTCTTCCGCAAAATACAGGCTGGTATCCACAGAGAGAAGGTTCTGATCATAATGACTGGATTCATTATCCAATTCACGAATAGCCTGCATGACAGAGTAGGAAATCTCCAGCTCTTCCTAACAATCATGGCAGCTGGAGGCATGCTGTAAAAATTCCTGCAGCACATCCGGTTCCAGCTTTCCTGCGATATAATCCGAAATCAGCCATTCAAATTGCCTGCAATCCATGTCCACGATCTCTCCCTTTTGTGTTTTTGCCGCTCATGTTTTGCGGTCCCCATATGATTTACGAATTGTTCCGTTGCTGCGCAACTTTCACAATTCTGCCACCATTCGGAATCCG
>CAYMSZ010000081.1:0-1448 GCA_964393285.1 uncultured Lachnospiraceae bacterium
CTGTATCCGACTCTCTCTACCTGTTTTCCACGATCTCTTTGCTATATTTACAGCATAACAGCGCCCAGCACCTGACTATCGCAAGCCTGCAAGACAACCATCAGCTTCTCAATTTCATTCTTATCGGAACTGTCCTTCGCCTCCACCAGCAGAACCGATGCATTCTTTGCGGATAAGAGGGCAGGCGCATCGTATACCGGATTTGCTGCAGCCGTTACCCGATACTGACCTGCAGGCAGGATGGCCTCCAGCTTCTCCGCCACAGTCTTCAACCTGTCTTCTGAAACGGTGCCTGTCACCAGCACAGGCTGACAGCTCTCATCAGACTGCCCCAGGACTGCCTGAATATTTGCTGCAATCAGGGTGTATTCCTGTCCGGCATTTACCGGTTTGCCGTAGCCTGCCAACCGATTGAGCTGGTGATCCAGCCCCTTATCTTTCTCTGCAGGGATCTGATACAGAGAACCCAGCACACGAATTCCATACCGATTGGTCAAATCCTCTGCTCCCCGCAGTTTTTTACTGAAGATGTACTGCAGGAAAGCAATTCCGCATTCTACAAAAGCCCCAAGGATACCGCCTATCACGGCAAACTTTATCACGCTTTTTACAGAAACGGAAGAACCCTCTGTGGTATTCTCCTCCTCGGAGTCTTCTGCGGGAAGGACTGTTTCTTCCCCTGTGGCGGAAATTACAAAAATCTCACCGTCTTCCCATACCACCTCATCCTCATAGGGTACCTCGTAAGTATACTCATAATCTGCCACCAGAATCTGCCATGCGATATTCTGTGCTTCTAGCGTATCCTCTAACGAAATAATCTCGCTCTCATAGCTATAAATCCGGTTGCGAATGGTATCGATCTCCGATTCGATGGACAGTATCTCTGTCTGCATGGAAAGAATCTGCTGATTTACGGTAAGCAGATCCTCTGTGGACTGCACATCGGCAACCATAGTCTGGAAGCGATCCAGCTGCTCATTGCGATCTGCCAGCTGTTCCGTATAATACTCCAGGCGCTCTTCACAATAGGTAATGGCCTGCTGATCATTTTCTATTTTCTTTTCCCGAATCTGTACAACAGACTTCTGATCCAATATTCTTTGTTGTGCGGTAAGCTGCTCTTTATATTTTTTAAACGCAGCCGCATCCTCATCAGTGGTTTCTTCTATATCCTCTGCCGCTTCGGCATCTTTTTTACTGGAGCTGAGGACACCTTTGGCTGCCTGATATCCTCCCAGAATCAATGCGCCAATCAGTATGGCAATCAGAATCTTCCGCCATTGTTTCAGAATGAATATGCATAAATCCTTAATGTCTATCTCTTCTTCGTATTCTTCTTTATCGTACATAAAGACTCCTCTCCGTCTCATTTGTTTCATGTTTTGCATTTTGCTGCACACCGTATCATCATAACATAAAAGATATCTTTCGTCTATTCCCATTTC
>CAYMSZ010000081.1:1548-7703 GCA_964393285.1 uncultured Lachnospiraceae bacterium
AAAAAAAGCTGGCCATCCGCCCCTCTTTATGGGGTCTGTGGTCAGCTTTCTTTGATTTTCTTGCGTTCTTTGTTTCTATATCTGCCCTGCCTGGCGGGATGCGGTCTGCCCGTCCAGTCTGTGAATAATGAAGGGCATCACCTCTGACGGCTTCATATTTAATACCACTGCAAATTCCTCACAAATCAGCTTCTCTGCTTCCTTGAGTACACGCTCATCATTCATATGCAGCTTGCGCCCTCTTGCCATCATCTTCTGTCTGTGGCTGTAGAGAGCCTTGGTCATGCCGATCAACTCCCGGCGATCCCCACTCCTAAGAATATCTTTAAAAGATTCCTGCCTGGTCTTCTCATCGTTTATCCAAATGGGCTGTTCCTTTGGCATGGAATCAATCAATGCTTCAATCTCCTGAGCCGACAGCAATTTTTTCATCTTTGCTTCCAGTGTAGCATTTCCAACGGGCACATACAATGTGGTTCTGCTGTCATGTACCGGCACCAGCACATAGTACTCTTTCTCGCCTTTGTCACCAAACTTCTTTACACAGGTCCCTGTAATCGTGCAGGCCCCTGCGCCGCCATATAACACTTTTTCTCCGATATTCAGCATGATCTACTCCTTCCTGCCTATAGTATGCCCAACCTAAGCACCTTACATAAGAAGTATACCACGATTTCATTTTCGATGTAATGGAGAAAAGTTCTAAAAAGAGCAGGCAACGCTGTTATAAAATTATCCTATTTCCCTACAATCAGCTATATATGCGAACTCTTGCCATTCTCCGTCCTTTTTTTGTCTCCGCCTGGACTCCGTCATAGAGAAAGCGGCCATACCCCCGGACCGAAATCAGCTCTCCTGCTTTGGGCTGTCCGCTGTTGTTTTCGTAGAGTCTTCCTCCCACAAAAATCTTGCCGGAACGGAAAAGCTCCAGACATTGACTGCGGGACAGATGAAACACCGCAGCAATCAAAGCGTCCAGTCGTTCACTGGCCACATTCACAGATCTTTCTACCAGATTTGGCAGAGCACTCTCCGGCACAGACTCCACAATCTGGCAGGTCACAGCGGTATGGCGAACCCTGTCCAGGTTATCACAGATAAAAGGAGCTATGTTCTCCATACAAAAGGTATAGGCTTCCTTATCTCCTACCAGAATGTCTCCCATGGTGCTTCGCTCCAGACCAAGATTTACCAAAGCACCCAGGTAATCCCTGTGAGTCAGATTCTCCGCAAATTTGGGAGCCTTAGCCCCAATCCGGAGACAGACAATGGGAAAGGGTTCCTCATATCCGATCTCTGCCGGATCGCCAAACCGCACCATCAGGCGTTCACAGGAGGGGTGTCCTCCGTACAATGTGGTCTTCACATGATCAAATGTATGGGAGACCTGATGAAACAAGGTCTGCTCCCCCAGTCCCAGAAAATCCGTAAACGAAAATATATTCTGCCGATATGTTTTTTCTGCCAGTTCACAGAATCGTTTCTGTAAGCGCTGTTCTTCTTCTGTTATCATATCTATCTCTCATCCAGCGGAACAAAATCCGTATGATGTCCTACATATTTGTAGGCCGGTCGGATAATCTTGCTGGTGTTCATCAGTTCTTCCAGACGATGGGCACTCCAACCGGGCATACGGGCTATGGCAAAAATAGGGGTAAACAATTCCTGGGATATTCCCAGCATGGAATATACAAAACCACTGTAGAAGTCCACATTGGCGCAGACCTGCTTCTGCATGTTGCGGGCCTTCATAATCAGCGGCGGAGCCAGTCGTTCTACTGTCTCATACAGGGCAAATTTCTTTTCCAGCCCTTTTTCTTTTGCCAGTTCTACTGCGTATTCTTTCAAAATTTTTTCTCTCGGGTCCGAAATCGTATATACGGCATGGCCCATCCCATAGATCAGGCCGGCACGATCAAAGGTCTCTTTATCTAAAATCTTTTGGAGGTAAGCTGACACTTCCTCCTCATCCTCCCAGTTGGATACCTGCGCCTCAATATCGGCAAACATATTCTCTACCTTCAGATTGGCACCACCATGGCGAGGGCCTTTCAGGGAGCCGATGGAGGCTGCCATGGAGGAATAGGTGTCTGTACCGGAGGAGGTGACCACATGGTTTGTAAAGGTGGAGTTATTACCACCGCCATGCTCTGCATGAAGAATCAGTGCAATATCCAGCACCTTTGCTTCCAGCTCTGTGTACTCTCCGTCAGGCCGCAGCATATACAGAATGTTCTCTGCCATAGACAATTCTTTTTTCGGATTGCGGATCAGCAGGGTTTCATTCTTTCTAAAATGACGATAGGAATGATAGGAATATACGGCCAGCTGGGGTAGCTTTATGATCAGTTCCAGACATTGGCGCAGCACATTCTCCGGGGAAATATCATCTGCTTTGGCATCGTATGTGTACAATGTAAGAACACATCGCTGAAGGGCATTCATAATATTGGCATTGGATGCCTTCATTACCACATCCCGGACAAACCGTCCGCCCAGGCTTTCCATGTTTCCCAGCATCTGAATAAACTGTTCCAGCTCCTGCTCATCCGGCAGCACGCCAAACAGCAGCAAATATACGGTCTCTTCAAAGCCGAATCGTCTGGTCTTGGCGCCTTCTACAATATCCCTTACATTGATTCCCTGATAATACAGCTCGCCATCTGCCGGAATCTGACGACCGTTCACCATAGAAAAGCCGGTTACATCGGAAATCTCCGTCAAGCCGGTGAGAACGCCCTTACCGGAAGAATCACGAAGACCACGCTTTACATCGTATTCTACATAAAGGTTGGGATCAATATGGCTGTTTTCCCTTAATTTTTCATTCAGCTGTTTCAAGAAAGTATTTTCCGTATCTGATTCACCCTGTGAAATCGCCTTCCCGGTTTCCTCTTTCCAGGTCTGCTCTTCTCCGAAAAGCGATTCTTCTTGCATTTCTGCCATCCAGTCCTTTTCCTCTGCCATACTTTCTCCTCCTAGTATCACATCCTGCAGTCCATAAAGACTATTTTCTTGTCTGCCTTTCTTCTATGCCCGTCCCGTCTCTTTTACGGTCTGAGCCAGAAAATCCAGTTGTTTTCTAAGCTTCGCAAAATCCGTCAATCGGAAACACCAGTCCGGTGCTCCCAATGTTCCCGGCGTATTGATGCGCCCTTCTTTTCCCATGGCGAGAATGTCCGAAACCGGCACAATGGCTAACTCCGCCGGTCTCTCCATGGCATAGGTAATAAACGCATGGGATATGTTTCTGGTATCAATCCCCTGTTTTTTCAAGAATGCACGGCACTTTCTCTGCTCCGCCTCAGGTTTTTGCTCAAACCATTCCTTCACTGTCTCATTGTCGTGGGTTCCTGTGTAGGTAATCATCCGCTGGCAATGATGGGTATCGCCCTCCACAGGGTCAAAATTGAACAATACCACATCCATGCCCGGCAGATTATAATGATCCCGAAGGGCATACACTTCCTCACGAAGCAGGCCCAGATCTTCTGCCACAATATTCACTTTCGGATATTTTTTCAGCAGTGTATCAAAAAAGGCATAACCGGGAGCCTCTACCCACTCTCCTTCTATGGCAGTAGGACAGGCAGCATCAATCTTCCAGTATGTATCAAAGGCTCTGAAATGATCGATACGGATAATGTCAAACATCTTTGCCGTATAGGAAATGCGATTCAGCCAGAAGGCAAAGCCCTCTTTCTCCAGCTGCTCCCAGTCATAGATGGGATTGCCCCACCGTTGACCTGTGGCACTAAAGTAATCCGGCGGCACTCCTGCAATAAAGGTGGGCTGTCCGTCTGCCCCCAGTAAAAAATCCTGTCGTTTTGTCCATACATCCAGAGAGTCGATTCCCACATAGAAGGGGATATCACCCATGATCTGAATTCCCTTTTCATTGGCATAGGTTTTCAAAGCCTGCCACTGACTGTAAAAGATATACTGGATAAACATCTCATAAGAAATATCTTCTTTCCAGACTGTCTCATCAAAACCGGAACCTCTGGGCCATTCCTTCTGTTCTTCGGGCCATTCCAGCCAGCAGCGCAGGCCGTTATGCTTTTTCATGGTCAGGAAAACTCCATAGGGGTACACCCAGTCCTGCTTGATAAACTTCTGATATCCGGCATCGGGCTGGAAATGAGAATAGGCCTCTTTGAGATATGTTTCTTTTTCTCTGCGAATATCCTCATAGAGAATCTGGGGTTCTCTGGATAAGGCATGGGGGAGCTTTGACGTGATGAGTCCCTGCTTTGCCAGGGTCTCCAGGTCAATGTACAGCTCATCTCCTGCCACAGAAGAGTAGGGCTGGTAGGGAGAATTGCCGAATCCCAGTGGATTCAAGGGCAGAATCTGCCACACCTTTATCCCACATTCCGCCAGCATATCCACAAATTCATAGCTGTGCTTCCCAAAATCTCCGATTCCGTAGGCGGAAGGCAAGGCGGAGATGGGCATCAATACACCTGCCTTTTTCTGTACCTTTTTTTTCATGTTGTTCCCCC
Organism: uncultured Lachnospiraceae bacterium; assembly: GCA_964393285.1. Classification (GTDB taxonomy): domain Bacteria; phylum Bacillota; class Clostridia; order Lachnospirales; family Lachnospiraceae; genus RGIG7193. The sequence continues at coordinate 6,054 of CAYMSZ010000081.1, forward strand.
TTATTCTCATGGGTGCCTGCTAAACATCCGCACCCGGCGCTTCCAACTGTTTCCCTTAGTATGACACCCAGCTATAGTAGAAAATATGATTCTTTATGATAAAATAGGTAATCCCATTGTTTTTCAGATTTTCTTCCAATTGAGGAACAGGTGCCCAGGTACGGAAGAACAGGCAATCGTCTACATTGCTGGTGCCTGTGAGAACCTCTGTGGCTGCATTGTAGCAGGAATCGGTTACCTTGCCCTTTACATCCGGATCTGCCTCCATTGCCAGGATGGTGGCCAGACGACCACTGGCTACCGGTGCAAACTGGTTCTTCTGATATACCACATCTGTAATGGTATTGGGGAATTTGTTGCTTCGCACACGATTCATAATTACATAGCCAACTGCCAGCTGGCCCTCATAAGGCTCTCCCCCTGCCTCACAATAAATAATAGAAGCTAACAGGGTATACTCATCGGTAGTTGCCGACACATTCATAGAATGATCGATGCCGGATTCTTCCTGACTGATGGAGCCACTGGAGCTATTGGCTGCTGCCAGGGCCTGCTGTCTGGCGATTTCTTCTTCTGCTGCTTTCTTCTGTTCCAGCAAATCCTCATAATACTGTTTCTTCGCAGCAATTTTCTCTTCATAGGAGGATATGGTTCCTGAGGATGTTACCAGCTGGTCAATATATTCCTGCAGTTCCTTAGAAGAGGCCGTCTGCTGACTGGCCACACTGGCCTGCTGGGTTTTCAGGGAAGCTTTCAATCCATCCAGTTCCTGCTTTTCTGCCTGCAAAGTCGCCTCGTCCTGCTCCAAAGAGGCTTCCTCCTCTTCCAGCAAGGCTTCCTCTCTGTCCAGCTCTGTCTTCTGTTCATCCAGCTCCTGCTTTTGCTCATTGAGAGCCGTCAGTGTCTCTGAATACTGGGTTCTTTTCTGGCTGTCATATTCTACCATGGCAGATAAATATTCCACCCGATTCAGGAAATCAATCAACCCATCTGACTGTAACAGCATCTCCAGATACTGACCCGGCGTAGCATTTTCATACATATATTGGATACGAAGCTTCATGGCCTCATACTGTCCTGCCAGATCTTCCTCTGTCTGAGAGATTTCAGCCTCTTTTTGCTGAATGGCCGCAATCATAGCCGCAATCTCCTCCTTTTTGGCTGTGATCTGCTCCTCCTTAGCTGCAATCTCCTCCTCTTTGGCTGTGATTTCATTCTCCTTGGCTGTAATCTGCGCTTCCACATCAGATACCTTCGTAGCCAGGGTGTTATACTGGCTGGTCAGTGTATTCAGCTTTTTCTCTGTCTCGGATTTTTCCTGTTCTAACGCTTCATGGTTTTCCTGGGCGGAATTCAGGTTATTCTCCAGTTCTCCCAGTTCATTGCCTACCTGTCCTATCTCCTGATTCACCTGTCCCAGCTGGTTATTGGCTTCGTTGAGAGCATTGTTGGTGGTTTCTGTTTCTTCCTCATTCTCTGCTGCGGCACTGATGTCCGACTCTCCTGTTTCCTCTGTGGCATGAACAGGGAAGCCTGCGCCTATGATCAGACATACTGACAATACAGCAGCGGTTATTCGGAGTTTTCTATTCTTATGCATGATATCTCCTGTATCTGAATGTTTCTTCGCATTGTAAATAACAAATAATG
>CAYMSZ010000082.1:0-5530 GCA_964393285.1 uncultured Lachnospiraceae bacterium
GGGAAAATATAAAAGGCGCCCTTTGGCTCAAAACACTTCAGGTTCATTTCTTCCATGGCATGGAGAAGAAACCTTCTGCGGCCATTGTAAGCTTCCCGCATACTTTCCACATCCTTGTCTCCGTTTCGCATGGCCTCCACAGCCGCATACTGGCTGGTGGTAGGGGCACACATAATGGCATACTGGTGGATCTTTACCATCTGCTTCAAAATATCAGCAGGCCCCGCCACATAGCCCAGACGCCATCCTGTCATGGCATACGCCTTAGAAAAACCGTTGATCAAAATAGTTCGCTCCTGCATCCCGGGAATGGAAGCGATAGATACATGCTCCTGATCATAGGTCAGTTCCGAATAAATCTCATCTGACAGGACAAAAATATCCTTTTCTATCAGGATGGGGGCAATGGCCTCCAAGTCCTCTCTGGTCATAATGGCGCCGGTAGGATTATTGGGGAAAGGCAAAACCAGAATCTTGGTTTTATCCGTAATAGCAGCCAACAGCTGCTCCGGCTTCAGGCGAAACTCATTCTCCTCCTTCAGCTGGATGGTTACCGGCACCCCGTCTGCCAGGACACAACAAGGCTCGTAAGACACATAACAAGGCTGGGGTATCAACACCTCATCCCCCGGATTCAGCATCGCTCTCAATGCGATGTCTATTCCTTCGCTGCCTCCTACTGTGACGATGATCTGACTGGCAGGATCATAGGTCAGGTCACAACGGCGTTTCAGATAGCAGGCAATTTCTTCTTTTAATTCCTTTAAACCGGAATTGGAGGTATAAAAAGTCCGTCCTCTCTCCAGAGAATAGATTCCCTCTTCCCGGATATGCCAGGGAGTATCAAAATCCGGTTCGCCCACGCCCAGAGAAATGGCGTCCGGCATCTCGCTTACAATATCAAAGAATTTACGGATACCGGAGGGCTTTAACGATACACATTTATCTGATAAAAAGTTTCTCACGGCGTGATGGCCATCCTTTCATCCTTAGTTTTCTTTGCCAGAACGGTTCCATGCTCTTTGTACTTTTTCAACACAAAATGAGTGGATGTGCTTAACACGGAATCCAGGGTGGACAGTTTGTCGGAAACAAACTGAGATACCTCCCGTAATGTCTTACCATCCAAAATGATACAGAAATCATAACCACCGCTCATAAGATACACGGTTTCCACTTCCTCATACTGATAGATTCTCTCTGCCAGCTTGTCAAATCCCATGCCTCTTTGAGGAGTCACCCGGACTTCAATGAGGGCAACCACCTTTTCCTCGGAAGTATTCTCCCAGTTAATCATAGTATGATAACCGCAGATGATGTTTTCCTTCTCCATCTCTGCAATCTCATTGGCCACTGCTACCTCGTCTACTCCCAGCATGATAGCCAGATCCTTCAAATCAATGCGGCTGTTTTTTTCCAGCATCCATAAAATCTTTTCTCGCATGTTTCCTCCTCCTATATTCATCTATTAGAAAATAACTCCTATCTGTGGATTTCCAGATACCGGGCATACTCTTCCGGTTGGGGTCTGTTCAAATAGCTGACGGTGTCATCGTGAACCAGCAGGCAATCCTTGCTATCTGTCAGCTCTCCGATTACCACTGCCGGGATTCCCTCTTCCCGGAGTTTTTGACAAAGACCATATCCTTTTTCTGCGGCAATCCACAGGCAGCTGTCTGAATTCAGTTCATACGGGTTCACATCCAGAATCTCGCAAACCTCTATGGTTTCCTGTCTCACCGGCACTTCCTTTAACCGGATGGTAAACCCGGTCTCCCACCTTCTGGAAAGTCTCCACAAAACATTCAAAAAGCCATCTCCTCCGGCTTCCATGATTTTGACAATTCCATAAGGATTCCGGTCTGCTGCTCCCCATACCAGTTCATAGGCCTCTTCATCCGGTGTCAGCTGCCAATCCTCGCGTAGCTGTGCCACGCTCTCCTGCATACTGCCATACCGGGAAGCCACCTGCTCCACAAAAGCAGAGGGCAGGCGGTTCATGATTTTTTCCTTTTCCAGATCAATGAGCTTCCCCGTTCCGGCAAGACCCATATAGCCGATCATTACCAGGTCCTGTTTCATTTCTTCTGCCTGTTATCCTTCCGTATTTTCTGCAGACTCCTCAGACTGTTCCGCTGCCCCGCCGGTTCCTACGCGGATCTTTGCCGCAGATGCCTTATAACGGTCTGTGTGAAGCAGTGTCGTCTCCGTCACTTCGCCGTCTACTGTAACCTGCTTATACAGCTCTACCACAATAGCGTCATAGGAATCCTGATCATAAACGGTGGTGCCTGCCGGCAGACTGGGATCTTCTGTAATCTCAGGTTCTCCCGGACTCTGTCTGCTCAAAATATTGTTGTAATATGTTACGGTACGATTAGACGGTCTGGTATCCACTCCCCACAGTGCGCAGTACAAGGTACCGTTGCTGGCCCATGCTTCCACGTAAACCGGATAATCTGTATTGTTCATAAAACTCAGATCCTTGCTTCCTTCTGACTCAGCAGCATCAAAGCCAGGCTCCACATAGCTGACTGTCATAGAATGGGGTGCACGGGTCAGCACCTTGAGTTCGGCTTCCAAAAGAGCATTATATAAGGTAGTGGCAATCTGGCAGATTCCGCCTCCGATGGAATCCACATAGCCGCCGTCGGCATAGGCTACTGCCGAACGATATCCGTTTTCCTCCGTACAGGGATACAGATAATCATAGATAGACAGAGACTCTCCCGGCAGCAATATCACTCCGTTGATAAAGTGAGTTCCGTTGGTCAGATTGGTGGTACGGGCTGCATTGGCTGCATTGTACGGGGTAGAATAGTCCCCAAGGCAATCTGTAACCAGCTCCAGCTCCTCTGTCACATAGGTAGGCTTTAAAACCTCTACCTCTGCCTCCACAGACAGGGTTCCTCCGGTCCAATCTGTCTCCATGGCATTCAAAATCTTGCTCATGGTTCCTTCCATATCTACTGTCAGACCATCTGATGACTGCGTAACCGTAAATCCCTTCCCGCTTCTCTTCATCGTTGCATCTACTGCAACGGTCTGATATTCTTCTGCCTGTTCCTGCAGATAAGCTTCCAGTAAGCTGTCATCAATATGGTAAGCAATCTCATATTCCTTACCCTCTGTTTTCAATGTGGTAATCTCCTGGTAACGCTCCAGCAAATTTCCTACATGACCGCACTCTGCTGCTTCGGAAACCACCTGCGTATTTTCCCATTCAAAGCCCAGTTCCGAAAAACTGATCCGGGTCCTGGCTCCGTTAAAAGACAGCTCCAGAATTCCGTTTTCCATATCGGCCACATAGGCCTCTATCATCTCCTGGGCCGCTGTTTTTGTCATTCCTCCTACATTCATCCCATCAATGGAAATACCCTCTGCAATGGTAGTTTCCTCATTTTCGGCTGCAAAAGCAGTATGTATGGATGCAGCAGACAAAATCAGGAAAAATACGGCAAGAAAGCCGATTTTCTTTCCCCATGATTTCCAATTCATCATATAATGTTCAAACTCCTTTTCCTTGTAGAATATACTTTGATTCTTTATGATATGAGGCTAGGCACTCGTAAACCTCATGTTACCTCATTTCACCTATTTTTTCAATAGATAGATGACGAAAATCATAATCCAAAGAAAAATTAACGGCAAGCACTTTTTATCGTACTTGCCGCCGTTAACCTGTATTCTGTTATTGATTTCCGGTTTTATCCCTGGTTTTCCACCTGGCTCTCCTCCTGGCTTTCTTCCGCGGAGGCAGGCTGTACCCCTGCCAGGTAATCCTCTACCGACAATCCACCTGTCCCCACTGTCACATAGGTAGGTGTTGCCTTATAGGAATCTGTATGTAATGCCTCTTTGCTCTGCAATACCCCATCTACATACACTTCCTTATAGGCAGTGGCAATTACCTTAGGATACTCGTGCTGATCTACACTTTCATATCCGTAAGGCAGGCTGGCATCGTAGGTATATTCTACTGCACCATTATAAACCCAGGTCTCTGTGTAATCACTGTAATATTTAATAGTACGATTGGAGGGTCTGGTCTCTTTGCCCCACAAACCGATGTACACGGTACCGCCGCTGGCATATGCCTCTACATAAACCGGATACTCTGTGTTATTGGCAAAAGTCAGATTTCGTCCCGAGGACCATGCCTGACCGGAATCCAGTCCCGGATCTACATAGCTGACTGTCATGGTATGAGGAGATCTGGTTACCACATCCAGCTCTGCTAACAATACTGCGTTATAGCAGGTAGTGGATACCTGGCAGATACCGCCTCCAATAGAATCGATATATCTGCCGTTCTGATAGGCGATGGCTGTCCGATAGCCTCTCTCCGCAGTGCAAGGATACAGATAATCAAAGAAGGACAGACTTTCTCCCGGCAGCAACACCACTCCGTCGATGTAGCCGCAGCCAACTGCCAGATTCTGAGAGCGATCCGTCTGTGCCGCATTATAGGGTGTGCTGTATTCTCCTAAAATATCGGTAACTGTCTCGCACATCTCTGTGGTCAGCTTAGGCTCTACCACCTCTACCACTGCATCCAGCTCTACATCTCCGCCATCCCATTCTTCTTCCAGATAGCTTTTGATTTCCTTTAAGGTGGCTGTCACATCTACCGTCAGTCCGGTAACAGACTCGGTAATGACGAATTCCTTTGCCTTGCGATCCCGCACCATGGTAGCTTCCACAGGGTCTGTCTTACGCTCCTCTGCTTCCTGCTCCAGAAATTTTTGAAGCAAAGCATTGTCCCAGGAGTACTCTAATTCCAATACTACATTGTGATTTGAAATATCTGCCTGTTCCTTATATCGATCCAATAAATTGCCTGTGTTACCCAGTCCTATGGCTTCTTCTACCACATCTGAATTTTTCCATGTGAAACTCAGTTCCTTCATGGATATCTCACTGGCATCTCCGTTAAATGAAATAGAAAGAACCGCATCCTCCCGTGCAGAGATGAAGTCATCTACTGCCTTTTCTGCCTCTTCCTCGGTCATACCGCTGACATTGATCTCTCCGATATAAACACCTTCCGGAATTGTCAGCTCCTTTGCATAATTTTCCTCTGCCTGTGCTGGTTTGATGAATGTCAGACCCAGTACAAACAACAGTGCCAACATTACACATGCACTTATCTTTTTTTGCATACGTGCTCCTATACTCCATTGCTTCTTATTCGGAAGCACACTCCGACTATTAGATTTCGCACCCATTCTAGTCGATTTTTTTCAATTCTTCAAGCCTTCCTGATAAAATGTAATACTATTGTAACGGTTACATTGCTAAGTAGCTCAGAAACATGGGCAATACCATAGATATCACCAAAAAAGCAATGATGATTCCTGTTATGATTTTCCTGCTTTTCTTGTTGTTTAAGTTCATCATAGGGCTCCTGCCTCCTTTTATTTCATCCCGGTAGTTCCACCGGATTATGACTTTTTATAACCTTGGTATTCTACTACACAAGTTTTGTTTTCGCAACCTGGTATTTTCAAACAACGGCGGGACTTCACAT
>CAYMSZ010000082.1:5630-7651 GCA_964393285.1 uncultured Lachnospiraceae bacterium
AATTCCGTACACCTGGCTCAGGCGTTCCATGGCGGCGGTGGTCTGTTCATAGGTGCTGCCCAGATTCATGCGGGCAAAGCCTCCATGGTAGGGGCCATAGTCTGTACCGGGGTCAATGTGGTACAGAGCCCGCTCCAGGAGCTCTTTTTCCAGATTTTCTCCTTCTAAGCCCAGACTTCGGAAATCAATCCAGCAGACAAAGCTTCCCTGGGTGTCCATAATGGGAAACTGAGGCATATTCTTGCGGAACATGTCATGGACATAATCGGAATTTTTCTTGATTGTCTGCCGCATGGCCAGAACCCAGTCCCAGCCTTCCGGTGAATAGGCACCTATGGTTGCGGCATAGGCACAGGGATCTATGCTGCCGTAGTGGTCTCTGGTTCTCTGCTTTTCAAATCGTTCCCGCAATCCTTCATGGGGAATGATGACATTGGCATGATTGACGCCGGTACAGTTAAAGGTTTTTCCCAGGGAAGTACAGGTAATCCCATAGGCTCTTCCTTCCGGGATGGAGGCATAAGGGGTGACCGGCTCGCCCTCCAGCAGTATCTCTGCGAAAATCTCGTCAGAGAGAACTACGGTGCCATATTTGGCTGAGAGTCTGGCTACCTCTGTCAGCTCTTCTCTGGTAAATACGGTTCCGCTGGGATTTAAGGGATTGCAGAGAATCAGCAGCGTATTCCGGGGATCTGCCATACAAGCCTCCAGATTTTCCAGGTCGAAGGTATAGCGACCTCCCTCCTGTTTCAGAGGATTATACACCGTTTCCCTGCCTAGTCGGTCTGCTGCCTGCTTATATCGGGAATAAAAGGGAGGCTGAACGATCATCCGCTGTCCTTCTCCTACAAAAGCGCGGATGGCAATGGCTACGGAAAAAATGGTACCATAGGTAGTGACCACCCAGGAAGGATCTATCTCCCACCCTCTGGCCTGTTTCATCCACCAGCACACATGATCCAGATACCAGCTGTCCTTCAGTGTAAATCCGTAGAGCCCGTTTTCCGCCACCTTTTTCACCTCACGGGATAAGGAGGGAGCCGTGGGGAAATCCATCTCTCCTGCAGCAAAGCTTACCAGGCCCTTCTCTTTCAGGATATCCGGCGTCATCAACATCTTTAAAGATCCCATGTGATCTCTGTTTACCGTGGTTTGAAAATCATATGCCTGCATTTTTATTTTCTCCCAGTTTTCTGTCATTTTGTTCCTGTGGTGCCCATTGGTATCTTTTAGTTTTCCTTGCACAGATACATGCCACAGGCTACGTCCTCGATGGCCTGACCCAGGGCATCAAATAAGGTGATTTCCTCCTCACTGGTTCTGCCTTCCACCGTTCCTAAAATCACATCGCCGATGGCACCCTGAATATGATCCTCTGTAATCAGTCCCTCTGCCAGCGGTACCAGATACTCGCCACTCTCCTTTTTGCAGGCTTCTACCTGGTCTGCATAGAGTTTGGAGGCTGCTACCAGCTCAGAGGTTACTTCTCTGGTGTTAGGGGTAAAGGTTCCTACTGCATTGATATGTGCGCCGGGTTTGATCCATTCTTTTTTCAGGTAAGCTTCCTTGGAGGGGGTCACGGTACAGATAATGTCTGCATCCTTTACGCACTCCTCCACAGACTGGCAGACTTCTACAGGAATATGGTATGTCTCTTCCATCTGGGCTGCATATTTTTTTGCAGATTCCGGGAACATGTCATAGCAGGTGACTTTTTTGATGTCACGAACCAGTCGGATGGCCTCCAGATGGGAGCGTCCCTGGGCACCGCAGCCGATGATTGCCAGATGACCGGCATCTTTTCTTGCCAGCAGATCCGTAGCCACAGCGCTGACAGCACCGGTTCGGATCTGAGTAATGGCCCCGGCATCTGCCAGTCCTGTGACGGTGCCGTGAGCTGCCTCAAACATCATTACATAGCCGCTGTGGGAAGGATAGGAGGTACCCTGGTTCTGGGGGCAGGATACTACCACCTTGGCACCATAGTAACTATCTGATCCCAGATATGCAGGCATAAAGCC
>CAYMSZ010000083.1:0-4758 GCA_964393285.1 uncultured Lachnospiraceae bacterium
GATTAAAAAAATACAAAATATCTAAAATATCCATCAATTTTCTGGATAAAGAAATCCTGCTGTCATTTGTAAATAACTTTCACCAATATAGTCTGGATAAGCTTCCTGCATGGCAGTTATGAATTCATCTGCCGAAGAACAATTACATGCCAGATCCTTCGCTGTTTCTACATAAGAGATCTTCTCGGTTACTGCATCTTGTCCTTCTGGAGAGGAGTGACCAGACAGAATCATACCATACCCAGCATCTTGATAATCATGCAGAGTATTCAACATTGCATCCATGGCATCAATACTTGCTAAAATGGAGTGACTTGTCTTGCCGAGCATATGAGTATAAACAACATTCAAAGAGGAAATCACTAAATCATAGTCATCACCGGCATCAATCACATCAAAGTCAATTCCGGCAACGGTTACCTTACCGGAGACAACCTGATTAATCTGAACCATGTCATCACCGCCATGAAAATCCTCACCAAAGGTATCGGCAAGTCCCTGAGTGGTTGAATAGGTAGAACCGCCAGAGATAGCATCCTTAGCTGCCTGTGTTCCGTAAACATTCATGCCATCCACATAACTTGCTCCGGTAGCGTGAGCATCCACGAAAATATCATTCATAGGCTTACCAAGACTGTCTATATAGTCCTTCCAGGCATCCAGACCATCAGTGAAACTGGGAAGTTCGATGCCAACCAGAGAATCTTCACTTTCAATAATGAAAGCTTCATCGCCAAGGGCATCTCCAGTAGCATAGGCGTGAAGTTTCAAGGTACCATAATCATAAATGGTCATAGAACCGACATTTAATGAAACCTCAGATACAGTAGGGGTGGATACAATTGATTCTATGGGATTCTGTGATTCGCTGGATGTATTGCTCTCGGTAGCATAAGTTTCTACTGATAAATTTGAACTTTCGCTGTTGGAACTACACCCGCTTATTACGCTCACCATCATTATACCTGCCAAAAATAATGCGACTTTCTTTTTCATGTTTACCTCCATAAGATACGTGTTTACCTGCTTTGAAACAGGCAATTTGTTGTACTGATTACAAGCTTGAATATAAAACACAATATCTCATGAAACAAGTACGCACTTTTTTATAACATAATTACTTTTTTGTAACTTATCGGTGAAATCAGGTATGTTCCTTGTAATGATTTCCCCATTCAATCATAAAGTCAAAAATAGGCTTAAGAGATTGACCAAGCTCACTTAGAGAATATTCAACACGAATTGGAACTTCTGGATATATGGTGCGTATAATAAGTCCGTCTTCTTCCATAGATCTGAGACTGTCTGTGAGAACCTTTTGACTGATGCCAACCAGATCTTTTTGTAATTCATTGAACCGCCAAGGCCTTTGTAGAAGATTTCGAATAATCAAAAGTTTCCACTTACTTCCAATGAGAGACACAGTTGTGGCTACAGGACATTCTGGTAGTTCATCTTTCTTTTTCATAGAAATTTCTCCTATAATATATGAATTTCATTATGTAGCATCAAAATTGTAGTGTTACATTACAAAGATGTCAATGTCTAAAAGGTTATTTTTTTGTGTGTTAATAATAAAAAAGTGCCTGGTTGCAGATAAAAAAGTATGTGCTACAATTTAAGTGAAGATCAGAAATACGATAATAAGAAAAAGATTCACTACCATATCATTGGACATGATAGTGAGTCTTATGTAAGCACAAATATGCTGGAATATCAAATATCTATCCTAACATTAGTCAACCTGAGAGGAAAGAACAGAAACATGGGACAGAGAGGGATTTCCATCCATGGTTCTGAAGGTGTGGGCCATGATACATACTGTGATGATCAGGCAGACAACATCTGCAATAGGAGCAGAGTACAGGGGACCAACGACACCAAAACGAGCGGGCAGAATCACGCACAGAGGAGCAATCAGCACGAAATCTCTGGCAAGGGATAAAATCATGGACGGTACAGGCTTTCCGATGGACTGTAAGAAGATACTGGAAGCCTTCTGAACAGCACATAACATCATAGAAGATAAATAAATTCGGAATGACAATACTGCAAATTCATTATAAAGAGCACCGTTGTCTTTGCCAAACAGATTGATCAGCTGAATGGGGAACAGCTCAAAACACAGGGTTGCGATCAGTCCGATGACAAGCTCTATCAGCATCATCTTTTTATAAAGCGCTTTTACCTGTTCATGCTTGCCTGCACCGTGATTGTATCCAACGATGGGCTGACAGCCGGCAGCTACACCTACGATAAAGGCGATGGCGATAGCAAACATTTTCATAACGATTCCTACAACAGTCAGAGGAATATCAGCGCCGAACTTGGATTGAGCGCCATAAACTACCAGGGCATTGTTCATGACAGCCATAATAACCACGATAGAGATCTGAGTCAGGAAACTGCTGATTCCCAGAGAACAGATGGTTTTGAATACACGACCATTAAAACGGAAACTGCTCTTATGAAGCTTTACACTTTTGCTGTGGAACAGGTAACCAAAGGTCAGAATGGCAGTAGCGATCTGGCCTGCGATGGTAGCAATGGCAGCGCCCTTCATACCCCAGTGCAATACAAAAATAGCAATAGGGTCCAGGATGACATTCATGATACAGCCTAACAGAGTAGACATAAGAGCAAACTGGGGGCTGCCGTCAGCACGAATGATGCTGTTCATGGTGCTGCCGAACATGTAAAAAGGAATACCCAGCAGAATGATATCAAAATACTCTTTGGCATATACATAATTGTTTTCAGTAACACCAAAAACCTGTAAGATCTGATCTTCAAATGCAAAACACAGAACCAGCATCAATACAGACAGAACCAGGACGGATACAATGGCGTTGGCAACAGATTTGTTGGCCTCTTCCCCATCGCCTTTTCCCTGACAGATGCTCAGGTGGGCAGCACAGCCGTCGCCGATCCACAGGGCAATAGCCAGTGCAATGACAGTAATGGGATATACTACGGTTGTGGCTCCGTTACCAAGGTATCCTACACCTCTGCCGATAAATACCTGATCTACCATATTATATAAGGATGCTATCAGTAGGGAAAGAATACAAGGGATGGAAAATTTCATCATCAGTTGATTCAAGGATGTAGTTTCAAATATGTTTTGTGAATTGTTGGTTTCCATTCTATTCACAGCCTCCATTTCTTTTGTTATATTTTTTGAATTGGTTACATTTCAGAAAGGATAAAAAAAACAGACCACCGTCTCGGGGAATGTTCTCCTCGACAGTCGTCTGCGGAATTTAATTTTATCGTCGCCTTTCGTGAACGTGGGGATTCTAGCATTTTTTTTGCGAATAAGTCAAGTTTTTTTTCCTTTTCAAAGTGTTTTTTTTTAGGAACCGTGTTATACTCAAGGAGGCGTTTTGTATCGGAAGACAGCTTACAGAGGAAAGGTACAATGGGGAATAAAAAAGAGAAAAAAAGATGGATAGCGGCAGGGTTGGCAGCTTGCATGGTTGCTGTCTTGCTGGCGGCCTGCCATACCGACAGTGGAGCAAGCTCGGGGAACACTGTAACGAATTCAAAAGCAGAGGAGACTACAGGAGCGGAGACGATAGAAGTAGAGACTGCAGAAGACAGGGAGAACAGGGAGACCACAGGAGAGGCGGATCGGGAATCCCAGTCTGAGGCTCTGCCTTCTTCGGAAGCAGATACCGCTGCTTTTTTTGAGACCGGGGAGCAGGAGACGGTGGCGGAAGAAAAAGATCTGACCTTGTCGTATACTTTTGCAGATGAGACAACGGGAATTTGGTTCCTTTATCCGGAAGCGGATCTGGTAGAAGATGAAGAATCTACTGTATTCCAAATGGAGGATTACAATATTTTTTATTTGCGGGATACCAGAGCAGGGCAAAGTGTGTCGGATGTTCCTGTGGAAGAATGGAAGAGAGTCCTCAGTCCCTATTTGTCGTCTGATGAGAATATTTCATTAGAAATAACAGATTCATCCCGGGAACGGATCAATGGAATCTCCATGGAGAAGTTCCAGGGAAGTATTCAGGAATCGAAAGAGGAAGAAAATGACGGGGAAGATGCCTTATTATTCACAGGATATCTCTTCTGGGAGGGAGATATTGCTCATGAACTGATCGGCATTTTGAATCAGGAGGCAAGCCAGGACAAATACGAGGAGCTGCAGACCCTTGTGGAGGAAATGATCTGGTCCATCAGAGAAGGAGAATAAAAAGATAACAGCATGAAAATTTCCATAGTATGTGTGGGAAAGGTAAAAGAAAAATATTTCACCGGTGCCATCGAAGAATATGCCAAGCGATTGAGCCGCTACTGCAAACTGGAAATTGTGGAGGTGGCAGATGAAAAAACACCGGATGGGGCGTCAGCTGCCCTGAATGAGCAGATTAAAGAGAAAGAGGGAAAGAGAATTCTGGAGAAAATACCGGAGGAAGCCTATGTGATTGCTCTGGCCATTGAAGGAAAACAGCCGGATTCTGTAGAATTATCCCGCAAAATCGATGCCCTGGGGGTAAAGGGAACCAGTCATATTGTATTCATTATCGGCGGGTCCTTGGGTTTGTCGCCTATGGTGATGAAGCGAGCCGATGAAGCCATGAGTTTTTCTCGCATGACATTTCCTCATCAGTTAATGCGGGTCATTTTACTGGAACAGATTTACCGTGCCTACCGCATTCTGAACCATGAACCATATCACAAATAAGTAGTAAAATAAATCAAAAAAGATGGTGGATAGGAGAGTATGGATAACGAACGAAGATA
>CAYMSZ010000083.1:4858-7528 GCA_964393285.1 uncultured Lachnospiraceae bacterium
TAAAATAAATCAAAAAAGATGGTGGATAGGAGAGTATGGATAACGAACGAAGATATGCCATTTTAATTGACGCGGACAATGTATCCGACAAATACATTAAGATCATTCTGGATGAAGTAGCCAATGCGGGAATTATTACCTACAAGCGAATTTACGGAGATTGGACCTCTTCCAGAATGGCATCCTGGAAAAAGATACTGCTGGAGAATTCTATCATTCCCATTCAGCAATTTAGCTACACCGTAGGGAAAAACTCTACAGATGCTGCGCTGATTATTGATGCCATGGATATTCTCTACTCGGAGACAGTAGATGGATTTTGTCTGGTGAGCTCCGACAGCGATTTTACCAAGCTGGCGGCCAGATTGCGGGAATCCGGTATGGAAGTCATCGGCATGGGGGAGGCAAAGACGCCAAAACCCTTTATTTCGGCCTGCAATCAGTTTAAATACCTGGATCGCCTGTACCTGGCACAGCAGAAGGCAGAGCGGGAAGAACGGGCAAGACTGGAAAAGGAAAACAAGGCCAGAAAAGCCAAAGAACAGGCAGAGAAAAATCAGGCGGACCGGAATGCCCATAAGAAAAATGCGGCAAAGAAAAAGAATAGCCATGGAAGTACGAATCATCCTGTGCCGACAACGAAATCCCAGGAACAGGATCAGGGAAAAGACATGGAAAATGTGGCAGCTGCAGCAGCTCTTGTATCAGAAAGCGAATATGAGGCTGAAAGTTCTGAGGGAAGAATGACGGCAGATGTGACAATAACAGAGATAAGCGGGGAAGGACAATCCATGGCCGGAACGCCTGAGACAGAGAATACGGCATTGGATAATCCGGAGTTAACAGGTGCTTCTGAGACAGAAGATGCAAGCGCCGATGTCTGGGATGTGACCCCGGTGCGCAGTACGGTCAATGCGATTTTAAATCAGTTTTCCGACGAGGATGGATGGGTTTCTACCGGCAAGCTGGGAGATCAGCTTTCTAAGAGAATGCCGGAATTTGATGTCCGCAACTATGGTTTTTCCAAGCTGACCTCCTTCATCCGCTCCCTGGGAGACTATGAGGTGAAACGATTATCCATTGACGGAGGCCCCAGACAGATTTATCTGCGTCAGAAGGAACGGGATACGGAAGAAGAGTGAAAGGAGTAAAAGACACCAATGAACAGCAAAAAGACAGAACAGACAAATTGGAAGCAGGAGGCAGAGGCACTGATTCATCAGATCAGTCAGTCTACCTCTCCCTTCCAGGCAGTAGAATATGTAAAAAAAGAATTAGAGGGAGAAGGATTCACTACCCTTTCTCTTCATGAAACATGGAAGCTGGTACCAGGCGGCAAATATCAGATCCCGGTGTATGACCGTACATTAATTGCCTTTACCTTAGGAGAAAAGAAGGCTTCCTGCCAAAATATCCGTATGGCAGCAGCACATACGGATTTTCCCTGTTTTAAAGTAAAGCCTTCCCCGGAGATGACAGCATCCGGCTGCAGAAAGCTGAATGTAGAACCCTACGGAGGTATGATCCGCAGCGCCTGGATGGATCGCCCCCTGTCTATGGCAGGAAAGGTTGTCATGAGAGGAGAGAATCCCTTTTCTCCGAAAACTGTGCTGGTAGACTGGAAACGGCCTGTTTTGACAATTCCCAATCTGGCTATCCACATGAATCGGAATGTGAATGACGGCGTCAGCCTGGATCCTCAAAAAGATATGCTTCCCCTGGCAGATGTATCCGGTCAGGAAATCGACGAGGCGTTCTTTGTTAAGGCACTGGCAGCAGAAGCAGGCTGTGCACCGGAAGATATTTTAGATTATGAAATTTACCTGTATCAGTATGAAACGGGCTGCCTGCTGGGGTTGGAGGAGACCCTGTTGTCCTGCCCCAGACTGGATAACATAACATCGGTTCGTGCCTGCGTTCAGGGCTTGCTCTCCGGCAGACGGAAGGAGGGAATCCATCTGATTGCCCTTTTTGATAACGAGGAAGTAGGAAGCAATACCAAACAGGGAGCAGCTTCCCAGCTGGTACCCTTTATTCTGGAACGGATTTATCTGGCATTGGGAGAAACAAGGGAAGAGCTGTTGGCAGATCTGGCAGATGGATTCTTTTTATCTGTGGATGTGGCCCATGCGGTTCACCCTAACTCACCGGAAAAGGCAGACCCCATCAACCGCCCTACGCTGGGCAGCGGCGTTACCCTGAAAATGAGTGCTTCTCAAAGCTATGCCAGCGACTGTGAAGCGGTGGCAACGGTGCAGGCATTGTGCGAAAAGGGAGAGATTCCTTATAAGAAATTCGTAAATCATTCCAGTATGCGTGGCGGCGGCACCCTTGGCTCCATCGCTTCTGCCGGACTGATTATGAAAACCATGGATGTAGGAATTCCCATTCTTGCCATGCACTCTGCCAGAGAACTCATGGGAGCAGGAGATCAGAAGGCTTTGAATGATCTGGTTACGGAATTATTCTCCTGAACTTGGTAAAAATCACGAAAAAACATAAAAAAATCCTTTTGGATTAAAAAAAATACCACATACCCGGATTTACATTATCTCTCATTTTTGTTATGATATGATACGAACAATGGTGTCCCTCGGACACTTAAACTTATTCACAATGGAGGAAGAAAAATGCCTAGAGCAAAGCAAACAATGGATGGCAATACCGCTG
>CAYMSZ010000084.1:0-7484 GCA_964393285.1 uncultured Lachnospiraceae bacterium
TTCGCAGCAGGATTCGCAATGGTGTTCACAGCTGAATTCACAGTTGGATTCACAACCGGACTCACAATCGAATTGAAAATATGTCGGCATTTTCTGTCCTACAAATGTGCATACTATGGGTAAGCGACAAATGGCATTTGTCGGGCAACTCATGACATGATGCCAAGGTCAAAAGACCAAAAGGCATTTTGTTCCTTGCCTCGTACTATGAAGGGAAGAGAGAAAATCTATGGGACGGAAAAAGAAAAAAACACAGATGGCTTATGAAAACCGGGATGTTTCCTGGCTCCGGTTCAATGGTCGGATATTAGCCCAGGCAGAGGATGAAAATATCCCTTTAGGAGAAAGATTGCATTTTTTATCCATTTATCAGACCAATCTGGATGAATTTTTTATGGTGCGGATGGAAAAATGGAAGATGGAGCTGCAGGAACAGATTGTCATCCAATCCTGGAGAAGAGACCGGGTCTATCAACAGCTCATGGAACAGCTGAAATCCTATGATATCCGGTATCTGGATGAAAAAACCTATCACCAGATCAATGAGGAAAACGGAGGCTTCCTCCATCACCGGTTTGCAGAAAAATATCTTCCCCTTCTGACTTCATGGACCATGGACCTTGAGAAATTGAGCAAAATAGACATTGAGAGACTCACAGAAAAAAATGAGGGCGAGGAGATACGAACTGACCCACAACAACAGCCACATTCAGGCTTGCAATGGGAAATATCAAATATCAAGGATCCCCATGGAGAGCAACAACAACCACATTCAGGTTTGCAATGTGGAGGAACATATGCAGCGGCCTTTTTATATGATAGAGAGAGACCCCAGGCCATAGGAATGGTATCTATTGAAAGAGCCAGAGCTCCGGAGAAAATCACCCTTCCCGATGGAAAGGTTTGGTGGATTCTTCCGGAGCAGTGGGTGTTATGGGAATTGGAACAGGTATTTCCACAGAGCCTGATCAGAGAAAGAACAGTCCTTCGCTTAACCGGCAAGGCAGAGACAGAAGCTGTCCTGGACTCCTGGCCTGTGAGGCTGGAGGTGAATCGGCAGATATCCTTGGGATTTACGGAACAATTGAGCAGGATGACAGGATTGCGGTCCGGCTGGGTCTGTCCCCTGGATAGCCCTATGGATTTGGATTTTTTCTCGGAAATCAAGGAGGCATTGGTGCAACAGGGGAAACAAAGGGGCGGAGATTTTTTTTACCCGGTCAGACAGCCAAAAAACAGCAAGGAAATAAAAACAGATGGGCTGGTGCTGGACCAGGTATTGGAACGGGATCATATGTTTCTCTATCCCTATGAGAGTATGGTACCGTTTTTACGCCTTATGGATGAGGCTGCCAATGATGAACGGGTGTGTGCCATCGCCATAACCATTTATCGGCTGGCAGAGGACAGTCAGATTGTGTACAGTCTCATGAAGGCAGCCGAAAGGGGAAAGAGGGTAGAGATCATCATCGAGCCAAGGGCCAGATTCGATGAGAAAAATAACAGGGAATGGGGAAAACGGCTGGAAGAGGCAGGTTGCCAGGTTCGTTATGGCTTTCCTGCCTTGAAGGTGCATTGCAAGCTGTGTCTGATTACCCTGAAAACACCCAGGGGGCTTCGGTATATCACCCAGATCGGAACCGGCAATTACAATGAAAAGACCAGCAGGCTCTACACAGATATTTCCCTTGTGACGGCAGAAAAAGAGACAGGAAGAGAAGCCTGTATGTTCTTTCAACAGCTTAGGGAGGGGAGACTTCCTGTGGCAGGGCAGCGACTGATTCCGGCGCCGGTTTGCCTGGAACCGTTTCTTCAGGAAAAAATCCGAAAGGAGATAGAAAAGGTAAAAGGAGGAGCCAGTGGATACATTGGTTTAAAATGCAACCATCTGAGCCATAGGCCTTTGATGGAGCAGCTGATCCGGGCGGCTCATGCCGGGGTTACTGTCCAGGCTATGGTCCGGGGAATCTGCTGCTTACCTCCGGGAGAGGAAGAATCGGGGCATATTCAGGTGGTTCGGATTCTGGGAAGATATCTGGAGCATTCCCGCATCTATATTTTCGGACAGGGAGAAGATGCCAGCTACTATATTGCCAGCGCAGACTGGATGAAGCGCAATATGGAGCACAGGATCGAATTGGCCTATCATGTCACAGATCCTCTGCTATGTAAACGGCTGCGAGAGCTGTTCACTACACTATGGGAAACCGGAGATCAGGAAAAGGTCAGGAGCATATGAAAACGGAGCTGTGCAGAAATTACTTTGTGCGCAGCTCCGTTTTGAAATTTCATAGAACTTAATCCAAGGTTACGATTTCGTAGTCTCTGTTGCCCAGACCCAGTTGGGCAGCCGCCTCTACGGTGTGGATGCCGTGGCGGGAATCCATGCGTTCAATAAGATCCCCCTTGCCGGGGTCATCAGAATGAATGACAGCATCATAGCAGGCCTGATCCAAAGCTACAGGATCTGTGGAAGCAAAGATGCCCAGATCTGCCATCTTAGGAGCGGCAGGATGGGAATCACAGTCACAGTCTACAGACAGGTTGTTGGCTACGCTGACATAGAGCATATTGTCTTTTCCTACATAATCGATTACACCCTTGCAGGCATCCGCCATAGACTCCAGAAAATCATCCTGAGGAGGCAGATGATCCCACAATATAGAGGCATCGTCTGTATATCCGGCAGTGTGGATGAATGCCTTCCCTTTGGTAGAAGCGATACCGATGCTGATATTTTTCAAAGCACCGCCGAAACCGCCCATGGCATGACCCTTAAAATGGGATAAAATCAATACGGAATCATAATCCTTTAGATGTTCGCCTACGATATCGTGATCCAGATGGAAGCCATTTTCCACGGGGATGCTCATCTCGCCAAACTCATCCATAATATCACAGGGAGCAATGGCCTTAAAACCATGATCCTCAATGGCCTGCCAGTGATCCTTGGGGTCCTGACGCTTTCCTCCGTAAGCCGTGCAGCACTCTACGATGGTGCCATGGAGCTGGTCCACCAGAGGCTTGATCAAATTGGGATTCAGAAAATGATGTCCTCCGGGCTCACCGGTGGAAATCTTTACAGCAACCTTGCCGGTCAGCTGGTGTCCCAGGGCGTTATAAATCTGAACCAGACTTTCCGGGCTGATGGTTTTGGTAAAATATACTTTTGATGCAGCCATGTTATTCTCCTCCTATCTGCAAAATAAGCTGTCTCAATATATTCAGTATAGCCAGTTTAGTAAAAATAGACAAGTAAAATATGGTTTTTCAGTAGCTTCCCAGTAATAATGATGGTATAATGAGAACATATATCCAGACAGGAGAACCAGATGAAGCAGACACCTTGCAGAAAAAAACCGATCCTCCTCCTGTTCCTCCTGATGCTCTTTCTGATAGCAGGGGGGAAAGCCTGGAAAAAGCACAGGCAGCAGGATGCGTGGGAAGAGGCACAGACAGAAGCACAGACTCAGGAAACCCAACCGGAAGAGACAGAAACCATAGAGGAAACGACGAAAGCATATGAGATCATCCCCTGTGGATTTTTTATGTATGTAAATGTAGCCACCTATGGTCAGGGGCAGCCTTACTATGACGCAGAAGGAAATATGTTGGGAGAGTTGGCCCACGGCAGCAGCATTGAAGTCCTTTCCATGGAAGAGGAGATGGCTCCTTTCTATTTAAATGATGACTATGAGGTGGCATACATAGCCAGTGACTGTCTCCAGGAGGAGGACCCCGGAAGACAGATACGCCCCATTACAGCGCCCTCTCTGTCAGTGGAGGAGGCAGGGAATGTCTGGATTCACATTGTGAAATCAGAACGACTCCTGGAGCTGTGCAGTGAGGAAGATCAGGTTATCGCCAGCTATTCCATAGGTTTGGGAGGCTGGCCCTACGATACCAAGATTATGAAAGGGGACAGCCGCACTCCTGAGGGCACCTACTACATTTGCCTGCGAAACAGCAACAGCCGATTTTACCGGGGGTTAGGTATTTCTTATCCCAATAAAGAGGATGCGGCCAGAGGCTATGCCGACGGCATCATTACAAAGAAAGAAAAAGAAGCCATTGATGCAGCCATCGATGCAGGGCAAAAGCCTTCCTGGAGTACGAATCTGGGAGGAGAAATTGAGATCCATGGGGAGAGAGAAGACGGCACCGGTTCCGCCTGGGACTGGACAGCAGGCTGTATCTCTGTGGAAAATGAAGTGATGGATATTCTATGGGAGTATTGTCCCAATGGAACGGTCGTTATCATCGACCCGTAAATAAAACATGGCCTGTGGTCAGGCAAGAAGGAGGCAATATGTCAG
The DNA here is from genome assembly GCA_964393285.1 of uncultured Lachnospiraceae bacterium. GTDB lineage: Bacteria > Bacillota > Clostridia > Lachnospirales > Lachnospiraceae > RGIG7193. The sequence goes on from CAYMSZ010000084.1 coordinate 4,317, forward strand.
AAACAAAAAAGATCATAACAGGAACCCAGAATGTGGTGGTAGAGGGCTTTGATTGGGGGCCTGCCGTGACAAAAACCATACTCTCGCTCAGTGAGCCTGTGACAGGTGTGCCGGAGCCCTCTGATTTCACCGTAACAGAGAGAAAGGAATCCTTCTGCTGGGATGCTGTTTTTCATCCGGAAAAGCACCTGGATCCTACCAAGCATATCCAGGTAGAACAGCAGCTGACAGTGACAGACTGCTACTTAAGCGACCAGGATGGCACACCGGTAGAAGGCCCGTCAGCGTACCTGACAGTGGCATTCTATTATGATCCCTCCACAGCATCTCCCTACTGTTTTGACCTGCTTACCATGATGAACACAGAGTGCGATCCCTATGAGTTAAAAATCCAGCTTTGCAAGGAGAACCACCTCTCCACAGAGAAGGGGGAGCAAGTGACAGGCATAGAGATCCCGGAGAAAATACAGCTTCCACAGGCCAAACGCCCTCAGCTGGAGAAGGTAGACCTGACAGGAGTATATACAGCAGCAGATGGCGTTACATTGACCTACAGCTCCTACGAGCCTGAAAATCAGGGAGACGGTCAGAAACACCCTCTGGTAATCTGGCTTCATGGTGCAGGAGAAGGAGGAAAGGATCCCTCTCTGGCTCTCCTGGGAAACAAGGTGACCGCTCTCTATGGACAGGAATTTCAGGATATCATGGGCGGAGCCTATGTACTGACCCCTCAGACTCCCACCTTCTGGCTGACCTATAATGAAAAGGGAGAGTGGCAGGACAACCCTGGCACAGACTCCTACTATCTGCCTGCCGCCAAAGAACTGATTCGCAGCTATGTGGCAGCCCATCCTGCCATTGATGAGGACAGAATCTATCTGTGCGGCTGCTCCAACGGCGGCTACATGACGGTGAACATGATCTTAGATGATCCCCATTATTTTGCAGCAGCAGTGCCCATCTGCGAGGCATACAACGATGCAGGAATCACAGACGCACAGCTGGAAGGCATCAAAGAGCTGCCGGTATGGTTTGTCTACTCTGAGGCAGACGATGTGGTAGATCCGAAGGTGTTCGAGGCCCCCACTATCCAGAGACTGCGTCAGATGGGAGCCAATGTCCACACCAGCATTTTCCCTGATGTTCACGATACCACAGGCAAATATCATGGCCCTGACGGTGCGCCTCATGTGTATTCCGGCCACTGGTCCTGGACATATTTCTTCAATAATCTTTGCCAGGAAGAGGGAACCAATCTGTGGCAGTGGATGGCGAAGCAGCATAGATAAAAAAGAAAGGTCGTCTATGGAACAACCGACAAAACGGTCATTTGAAACATATATTTCGGAATTGCGGGAGGAAAGGCATATTGATCAGGTGAGACTATGTCAAGGTCTTTGTTCCATCAGTGAAAATTCTAAGATGGAAAGTATGTTGCGCAATCCGGGGAAACTGGTGCAGGATCGGATTCTGGAACGGTTAGGAGTAGACCCTACGGATTTTGAAAATCTTCTTTATAAAAAGGATTATGACCGCTGGAAAAGGCGACAGCAGATTCAGCGGTCTCTCAGAGAAGAAAAATGGGAACAGACCGAATGGCAGCTAGACCGATATCAAAAGGAGTTTGACCTGAAAAATCCGCTGGAACAGCAATATATTCTGGGAATCCGGGCAGATTTGCAGAAAAATACGGTGGGAGAAGAGGGTCTGGCCGATCTATATGAGCAGGCGATACATAAAACATTGCCGGAATATGGAATCGAAAATCCGGATTGGCAGGATTTGACCCAATATCCTCTGTCAGTCTATGAACTCAATTTGATTCTGGAATATGGGATGTGTCATGACCATGAGATAGGAGAAAAAATCGCATATCAGATACTTGCCTATCTGAATCAGGAGGATGTAGATGAGGAGAGCAAGGTAAAACTCTATCCCAAGGTAGTCTGCTTTTTATGGAACCAGTATCGATCCCGGATGAATACCGAGGAACAGACTGAAAAAGAAAACAGGTGTCGGGAACACATGTCTCTGTGTGAGACAGCCTTGGGACTCCTGCAAAAAACATCCCGTCTCTACTATATGTGGGAACTGCTGAGAATGCGACTGGAGATTCTGGAAATCATCGATCCATCTCAGAAAAAAACAGAAATTCGGTCAGAAACCTGTCAATGGAAAGATGTCCTGGAAGAACTTTATAGAACGCTGGATGTCCCCCTCGAAATGAGAGATTCCGGATACATACTGGAACAGAATGAAGTCTATTGCGTGGGAGACGTAGTGCAGATGAGGAGAAAAATGCTGGGAATGTCAATCAAGGAGCTGTGCGAAGGAATCTGTGACATGAAAACGCTCCGCAGACTGGAACAAAACAGCACAAAAACACAGAGAGGGACACTGGAAGCGATCCTTTACAGATTGAACTTGCCCATTAACCAATGTCGGACAGAGATACAGACCACCAGCCATGAATCCAGGAGACTCATGCGGGCACTGCGGAATGCAACCAATACGAAAAATATTCCGGAAATGAAGACTCTGATGCAACAGATAGAAGGAAAGATTCCTATGGAGAACTCCATCAACCGTCAAGTTATGGGCAGGTATCATCTGTTGTACGATATATATTTAGGACAGATATCAGGGGCAGACTACCAATCCCGACTGATTGAGATATTGGAGATGACGATTCCCCTGGAGGTGGCGCTGGCGAAAGGTCCTAAGTACATGACCAATGAAGAGCTACTGTGCCTGCAGAATCTGATAAAGTCAGGGGAGAGAAACGAAAGACTGGAAAAACGATGTGTCCTGGCTTTGCGTGACTTTTACAGTGAGTGGGAAGCAGAGGACATGATAGGCGGTTATATTGGGATGTACAGTACGACGATGCGTGCAGTGACAAGCTATCAGGGGGATTGTGGAGAGTATGAAGAATCAAACCGGATATGTAAGCGTATCATTCGAGAGTCCCTGTTATGCAGACAGTCAAAGATGATAAATAGCAGTATGTACTGCGTACTATGGAATCAGACACAGCAAAAAAAGGGTATCGCTTATGACAATAAGGATGATACCCGGAAAGAATTATTAAAATGTATTGCTATGGGAGAACTGGCAGGAAATGAACATCAGGTATCATTTTACAGAAGAAAGCTGAGTTCCATGGGA
>CAYMSZ010000085.1:0-7424 GCA_964393285.1 uncultured Lachnospiraceae bacterium
CGGTCCATGAGGCTGACGACGGGGTGGCATCTCACCCGGTCCATGAGGCTGACGACGGGGCGGCATTTCGCCCGGTTCATGAGGCTGACGATGAGGCTGCCTGGGCGGTTCCATTCCAAGGGTTATCTCTGTTGTTTTCAACGCATCTTGGATCTCTTCCTCTGTCAGTTTCTCTTCCTCCAATACTTCCAGTATCTTTTCTACTGCCTTATTTATTCTGGCTGCTTCCATTGCGTTTCTCATAGCTATGTTTCCTTTCTTTCTGAATCAAAAAAGCTACTATTTGTTTCCATTTGCTGCCATTCATCCTTTCCCTTATTTTATTTTTTTTCGTCATGTCTGTCAATTTTATTTTTATTTACCAGGCAGTATTTTAAGCAAGTATATGGCGTTTATAATACCATCGAATCATGGCTGTCAGGATGCTTCCTATGATCAGATACCAAAGGCATGCTTTCCCGCCTGATTGAATCATCTGGTTGCCATTGAGATATGGCATCATGCCAAAGGCTGCCATCTCACTGCTTCCCAGAAAATACCCCAGGAAGGACAGGCTGAATACCAGCAGGCAGATGAATACCACCATGGTATACTGCTGTACCTTTTCTGCAATTTCGTATATGAGACGAATCAAAATCAGGCAAACCAGATACCTCCACAGGTTTAGCCCTATCGCATATGCTCCTATAGTTACAAAATCCGGTAAAAAGCCATATCCCTGAATCTCACAGACAGGCAGGTTGAATGCCTCTGTTCCGCCATGGATTACGGCTTCTGCCAGGGGCGGTCCGTCATACAGCACCAACAGCAGGGCTGTCATGGCTGCTGCTGTCCGGCATCTGGACCGGAACATCTGTCTCTTTCCTCCTCTGGTGGCATATAAAAATGCTGTCTCCCCATGGCGGTGGTCCATGCAGACCTGGGCGCTGCAGATCAGAATCAGAACGATCATAAGAACGAAAGTATCCTGTACATCCTGGCTGGACAGCGTTGTGCCCAGGTACTTCTTCCAGGGGGTATCGTAGAATACCGTCACTTCCTTTCCCTCCTCCTGCAAGGCAGTTAGATACTCCAGAAAAGGCTCTACCCGGTACTGGAGAATCTGCAAGGGCACCTGGAATGTCTCTGCATTGGATTCGTAGTAGGCTCTTAACACCTCCTCTTTCTCCATGGTCTCCTGGGTAAGAGGTCCTGACAGAGAGTCGATGGTGTTTTTATAGATGCTTTCCGAATAATTATAGGATGCCGTCAGCTGATACCCTCTTACATACCACTGGAACAAAAGGCTGATGACAATAATAGCCAAGCCTCCGCAGCTGATATACAGCTTATAGGTTTCATGGCGGATCACGCTCTCCGGTCTGTTGCGCCTGCGGCGAGCTCTCCTCTCTGATTTTTTCTCATGTTTCTTTCCTGTATTTTTACGAATCGTCTGTTTCTTTCCTGTATGGAGTTTTGCCGCCCATGATTTCAGCCGTTCTTTTCCCCACTGATCCAGGTAGAAATTTCCCAGTCTGCCATCTGCTTCCTGGCAGAATAGATAGAGGGACAGGAAGAAAAATGCCAGTCCCCAAAAAAGGGCAGCTGTCCACACCACTGCCAGTCGGGGGATGGCTCTGCCAAAGAACTCTACATTTCGATAGGTCTGAAAACAGTCCTCTATGCTGCGCAGACTCTCCGGCGTCAGGTATTTCAGGATATGCCACTTGGATACCGGAGACACGATCCGGTAAAGAAAGGATTCTAACAGCCAAATTCCTCCTGCTGCCACCATGGAGACCGATACGGTTCGGATCAGGTGGATCAGGATGAAATACTGTGTCACCGCAACGATCAGATAAAAGGCTTTGGCTCCCAGCCAGAGAAACAGATACCTCCAAATCGTCAGGGTACTGCCACTGTGTTCATACCCATCCAGACATTGGAGAGGGGCATCCAGCTTTCCTCCTCCTGCCATCCAGACTGCCAATCCGTATCGGCAAATAAGGCACAGGCAATAAGCCCCTATTGTATAGAGGCAGACTGCCAGCCATTTGGCACAGGCCAGATTATTTCTCCCCTTACGGCAGGAGGTATAAAGCCTCAGCACTCCGCTTTCTCTCTCCTGGCTGATAAGGATTCCCAACAGCATCAAAGCAAACAGCATTCCTAACAGATCCGTTACCTGGGAGGACAGCAGGATTTCCACTGCCGTATGATTTTCCACCGGTATTCGCATCTCCCGGAGATTCTCGTAGACTTCCCTGGTTTTTTCCAGATTTTCTTTTTCAAAGCCTGTGGTCATAAATATCCCGATGGTGGTTTTCTGACGGGCTTCCCTTATGGTTTCTTCTATATAATCGGGGATGCTTCCCAGCCTTTCGATCCGACGAATCAGGGAGGCTGGCCACTGAATCTCTCCCTCATACCAGGTTTCCCCTCCATCCAGAAACTGCTCTATGGTCTCGCTGTCTGTCAGGTCAAACCCGATCCGGGCTGCCGCCTCCTCCGGCGTCATCCCCTCCACCTGGTCATAGGCTGCCGTCAGAGTCTCTTTGTCCTCTTCCCCTAACTGGGACCGGACATCGGTCCAGGTAGAAAAGAGGGTAATCGAGATCAGCAGAAACAGACCGATCCAAAACTGCCTGTTTCCCCATATCTTCCTGCACTCTCCTGCAAATACTCTCATGGTCTCACCCTCGTTCCCCAAACATCTTCAGATAGACATCCTCCAAAGTCGGAGGTACCTCCCGACAGTCCCAGCCTACCGGTCTGGTCTCTGAGAGCACCCGCATACAAATCCTCTGGTCTGACTGCTCCTGGATATTTCCTACCAGAAAATGTTCCTGGACATAGGTCGTATCCACCCGGTCACAGTACAGATCCCAGACTTGTCCCCTGAGGTCATCCAGCAATTCTGCGGTGGTTCCTTCTCTCAACAGCCGCCCTCCGTCTAACAGCAACAGTTTTTTTGCAATAAACTCCACATCTGATACCACATGGGTCGCATAGATTACAATGCGATCATAGGCCGACTCTGCAATGATGGACCGAATGCGAATCCGTTCTTTGGGATCCAGTCCTGCCGTAGGCTCATCCAGGATCAAAATCCTGGGATCTCCCAACAAGGCCTGGGCAATCAGAATCCTTTGTCTCATTCCACCGGAATAGGCAGACATTTTCTGATCCAGATGATCCTGCATATTAACCAGTCTTGACAGCTTCTCCACCTGTTCTGTGGTGTCTTCCTCAGAAAGCCCTTTTAAAGACGCCACATACCGGAGAAATCGTCTCCCGGTAAATCCCTCATAGAGACCCTGCTGCTGGGGAACATACCCGATGAGACTTCGGTACTCTTCTCCCATTGCCCGGATATTTTTTCCCTGGTAACAAATGCCTCCCCTATCCGGCTGAAGATTCTGAGTAAGGAGCTTCATCAAGGTACTTTTTCCTGCTCCGTTAGGCCCCAGGAGGCCATAGACCCCTGGTGTAAATGTAATGGATACCCCTTTCAGTCCCCAGACCGTTCCATATCGTTTGGTAAGCTTTTTTAACTCCAATCTTGCTGGCTCCATATCCCCTCTCCTGTTTTTCCTATACGCCTGACATCTCCGTAACCTCATACATGACGGGATCTTCCTCTGTCAGATAGGAGGAAGGCTCCACCAGATACCATCGATACCATTTGCCGTCTGTAGTCCGATCTATGATACGGAAAAACCAATAGGTCTGACCATTTAAGGTGACGCTGCCGTAGAGATTGTCTCCCAGGGGAACTTCCTTTGTAACAATCTCCCCTGTCAGAGGGTTATACAGCTCCATCTGTTTTGCCACATAATCCCGCCGAATGACCCAACCATCTACCACATCCTCTAAGGTATACCCATCCAGCTCCCAGACCTTCTGGCTCTGTCCCGTCTCCATGTCATAGGCCATGATATCTCCCTGGCTATCATAATAAATCACGCCGTCATCATAGGCACTTCTGGTGGCAGAACCGCTGCCCAGATCAATGAGCTTCCTGGTGACGGCTGTCCCATCCTGTACCTCTGCCTCCATCACATAGCCCTCAAAGGTCTGTGACCGTAGGGAGGTATAAGCTGTAGCATCTGCGGCATATGCCTCCCAGTCCGGCTCTTTCGTGGTAAACAGGTGACGGTAGTAGACGATTCCATCCTTGGCAGCCATCATAATGACATAACCCTGGTTAATTGTCTGCAACTCTATATCGGACTCACTTTCTATGAGCTGATAGGCACTGGTTTCCTCACAGATCCGGACTGCCCCGGACAGATCTGCTACATCGATACACAGAATACCAGACTCCAGATTCCCCATGCTCTCGCTGCTTGTTTTTACTTCCATCTTTCTCTCTTCATCAAAGAGCATTCCCTCCCAATGGATATAATCTACGGCATAGTATCCTACATACACCTGGCTTCCGGTCCATATGACACTATCTGCCACGATCATGCGTCTGTCTATTTCTGTATTACAGGAGAGATAGGGCACCTCCCACAAAAGCTCCCTGCCATGGCCGCTGAGATCACTGCGGTACAGGCGCAGGCTGCTTTCCTCCAGGAGGGATTCCAGTACATACAGCTTATCCTCATACACACCCAGAGGAGAAACCTTGATCTGATCAAGGTCCTCTATATTCTCTACCTCATCCGGTGCGTAGATAGCCTCACAGGTCCGATCTTCATGACGGCAGGATGCGTTGGAGCAGACTGCTACTGACTCCCCGGTGCCTGCATCATAATACATCAGCCGATAGGCTGTGCCCTCAAGGGCCACCTGTTCCATCCAGAACAGTCCCTGACTGGTAGATGTCATATTTCCCACAGGTCCCACCTGCCGCAGATTCGCATTCATATTGCGGTGAAGGGTTGTGACTGTCTCCACTCCCTCCATTCCCCCTGTGGTGGTAGTTTCTTTCTTTCCGCAGCCTGCCAGGGCAGATATCAGAAGCAATAGTACCAGCAATAGCACCAACAATTTGTGACTTTTCTTTTTCATATGGCATCCTCCCTCTAAAATAAGCAGGCAGTTTCCTCATTGGTTCTGTCAACTCGTACTCTCTGCCTGCTGTCATATTGTTCCGCTCTCTGTCAACATATCACTTACAGATTGCAATGATTTTATTTTGTTACTAAGTATATCCCATAATCATTACGGTTTTATTATCTGAAACCCTACATTTTTGCTACATTTTGATACAATATTCAAAAGAAAATTACAAATCTGCTACAACTTTATAAACGGCATCCGTTGATAGGTATTTACATCATCCTATTGTGAATTCCTCGATAAATACTATGGGTTCCTTATCTCATGTTATCATTTGCTCTTACATTTGAAAACGGACAGACTTGGAAAATCATCATTTTTTCCAAGTCTGTCCGTAGTTTTTCTGTCACCTGACACTTTTTCTTCTTTGTCTGTCTCTTCTTTTCTCTACTGCTGCCTGCTACCCTTATGTCGGTTCTGTAGACGAGCCTGAATCTACAACAGCAGCTGAAACGGAGTCTCCGGAATATCCCTGTGATGATACTTTTCCTCCTCAAGTGAAAGACTAATCTTTTTCAAGCCAGGTTTTTAATCTTTCTTTGTAAAATATTTGCATTTTCTCATTTCCTGATAATTCCGCCATGGTAATACATGTCTTCATATCTTCCAAAATATTCTGCAGGGAAGCTTGCAGGATATTTTCTTTTTTGCTTTTTTCTTTTCTGTTCCACAGTACACAGTATATACTGCTATGTATTATACCGGATTTCTTGCATAGCAACGCTTCTCTTATCAAGCGATGGCAGATTTGATCCGACTCCTCATACTTTCCACCATCTCCCAGATAACTGGCTATCATACGCATTACCGCCTCATACATACTGATATATCCACCGACCAGATTTTCTGATTCTATCTCTCGATAGAATTCCCGTAAGACAGCTACACACCTTTCTTCCAGCTGGTGATCCTTATGACCTGCTTTGATCAAATTCTCCACACACATCAGCTCTTCATTTGTCATATATTTCGGTTTATCTGACAATGCCGCTGCCGTCGGCAGTGTAAAATTTAAAATTCTCAGTATCTCGTTTTTATATTTCTCTCCGGTCATGTCTGCATCAAAGCGCTTCATAATAAGGCGATACCGTTCCAACACCTGGTGGTTTATGAGATTTTCTTCCGATATTCTGCCTGATATCTCCTTCATGAGAGCTTGCATGTTCTCTACATCATAGTTATTTATGGCCCTTCGCATTTTACGCATCAGCCTTCTCGCCTTGTGATCCTTTGTCTGAATCTCTGTTCTGCAATTCGTTACAGATAGATTCAGTCTGGGCAGAAGATCCTGTAATATGGCTCTTTGGGTCTTCTTCTCACCTTGTTCCAATCTTTGCAGGGTCTTGATATCGCAGATTCCTTCACATAATTCGCCGGAACGGATTCCCAGCATTTTTCTCCGTTTTCTCACCACATCACTGATGCAATATACTTCACTCACCTCGTTCAAATAGCAGGATTCCAGCATTTTTTCAGGGACATGGTATGTATTACAGAGATTTTCCAGAGCTTCTTTCCATTCTCTGTTTTTTTGCCAAGCCGCTTCTCTCCTACCGTCCGGATCTATCTTATGGAGAATGTCTGACTGCATCTCTAACAATTCCCACATATAATACAGTCTGGATGTCTTTTGCAGCAGGCTAATGGCTTTCTCACATCTGGCAAAATGGGCTTCCATGTCTGTCTGGCTCTCGTTTCTGTCCAGCATCCATAATACATATACGATCTTGGGAAACAGTTTGGCTCTTGCTTCCTCATCCAGTTTTCGATTGTCCAGATATAGTATCATCTGCATCAGGATCTGTTTCTTTTTTTCTATGTCCATGGGACAATAACTAATATATTCCATGACCAGGTTTAACTCATAGACAGACAACGGATATTGGAATAGGGTCTCCCAGGGCGAGGCTATTTCTCCAAAGTCCGGCATAGTCTGTCGGATGGCTTGTCCATAGAGGCCGGACAGGCCTTCTTCTCTTTTTGTATTTTTCTGCAGGTCTCCTCGCACCCCTAAGATATACTGATATTCCAGAGGATCCTCTGTGCCGTACTTTTCCTGATAGCAGGTGATCCGGCGGTCTGCTTCTTCCCATTTTCCTTCCTGCAGGCTTCTTTGGATGTGGCGGCGATTCTTCCACCTGTCATAATCTTTCTTATCATACAGATTTTCAAAATCCGTAGGGGATACTCCCAGGCGCTCCAGCAACCGTTCCTGCACCAATTTATCGGAAACATTTGTGCCATACTCGATTTTCCCCATCTGTCCCACAGAGCACACACCGTAACACAAGGAATTCATATTCCATTTCTGCTCTGTCCGCAGCTCATGCAGATATTCACCAAAGTGTTCTGCCTCTTCCTGATTCCAATCGTTT
>CAYMSZ010000086.1:0-7318 GCA_964393285.1 uncultured Lachnospiraceae bacterium
TCTAAAGCAATTTCATAATTAGGATAATAATTGATAAGATTTATTTCTTCGTCTAGTTTTCTAATTTCATCCATTCCATCTTACCTCTAAATTCAAAGTTTCTCTTTCATCTAACACACCAATGATAGCTTGGTGCAAAATTATGAATTTATTTTATTATTTCTGCCGATCCAGCATCTCCTGGAGTGCCTCATCGGATTCTTCAATCCAGACATCTTCCTCTTCGGCGTTCAATCCCAGGTATTCCCGCAGAGTCAGGGTTGTGTCGCTGTTTCCCCACTGATCAATGTAATCGTCGATTTCCTCAAAGGGAATTTCCCCTGCCAGATATTTCTGTTTGAATGTTTTTTCCATGGTGTTCTCCTGTCTGCTATTCTTTTTCTGTCAGGAGATTTTCGATGGCAGCCTCCTGATTCGAAATGTGGGACCTGATTTCCTTTACCGCCAGCTCTTCATTTCGGGAGCAAAGGGCCTCTACCATCTCCCAGTGCTCTTTCACCAGATCCTCCCCTTTCCCCAGATTTTTCAGATATTCGATCCGATACCGATAAATCTGCTGCCACAGATTTGCTACAATCTGAATCAGCTTTTCGTTGTCAGTCATCCGGTAAATCACATCGTGAAAGGCCACATCCTTATCTGCCAGTGCCGTTATATCTGTCTGTTCCTTTACGCTCCGTTCAAAATCAGCTGCTGCCTCTTTTAACTGGTCAAATTGTTCCTCAGTGGCTCTTCGACATGCCAACCGGACTGCCAGCTCCTCCAGCATACTGCGTACTTCCAGAACATCTCTGGACTGTTTGCGGGTGATTCCCGCTACGACCACCCCGCGGTGAGGCTCCTGGGTCACCAGGGATTCCTTTTCCAGCATATGGATGGCTTCCCGTACCGGTGTGCGGCTGACTCCCAGCTGAGAGGCCAGCTTCATCTCCATCAACCGTTCTCCCGGTTCCAATTCATTGGTCAAAATGGCTCTTCGCAATGTCTGATAAACTGCTTCCCGCAGAGAAACATTTTCATCTCCTATTAATTTCAACTCTTTCACGAAACTTACCCCCATTACTTCTCATCCGGATAAAAGCTGCTGAGATAGACCTGATTTGCCAGCTTTTGCTTTCTGCACACATCGGCGGCCTGTTCTGCCTGTTCTCTGGTGTCAAAGAATCCAAAAACCGTAGGTCCGCTGCCGCTCATCATAGCGCCCTTTGCTCCATATTTCAACATGGTTTCTTTGATTGCCGTAATCTCAGGATGTCCCGGTAATGCTGCTGTTTCCAACACATTTCCCATGCAGGATACCATTTGTTCAAACTGCTGCCTTTCGATTGCCTGGAGCATCCCTTCAATATCCGGGTGTACTGTTTCTTCATTCAAAACCAGTTTGGTATAGATTTCTTTGGTAGACAGGCTAATGGGCGGTTTGGCAATCAGGAGAATTCTTCCCGGTGCCGGAGTCAGCGGCGTCAGCTTTTCGCCGATACCCTCTGCCAAAGCCGTTCCTCCCATGAGACAATAGGGAACATCTGCTCCCAGCTTGACGCCTCTTTCCTGGAGTTCTTTCAGGGAAAGTCCCAGATGAAACAATCTATTGATTCCATGTAATACGGCTGCGCAATCTGCACTGCCTCCTGCCATGCCTGCTGCCACGGGAATGTGTTTTTCCAGGTTGATGAAAACACCCTCCCGAATCTGGAATTCGTTCATCAGCATAGCTGCTGCCCGATACGCCAGATTCGATGTATCCGTAGGCAAGAAAGACAGGTTCGTTTTCAGCCGTATCCCCGGCTCCTTTTCTTTCTGCAGCCTTACTTTATCGTGAAGTCTGACCGTCTGCATAATCATACGAACTTCATGGTAGCCGTCTTCCCGTCTCCGGATCACATCCAGTGCCAGATTGATTTTTCCATAGGCATTTAATGTCATTTGAGATTTGCTGCTCATATTTTAGCTATTTCCTTACTATCCATTGTGTATTTCCTGTTGCTGTCGGTTTTGCAATATGTGGCATCCGTTGAGGGCAAAATGCCTTTTGAACCAAACACCACACTGATTATAGCATAGCTAATGTATTTTTTTAAGTACTTTTTTGAAATTCATCTGGTTTCATCTCATCCAGGATGCGGGCAATCAATCCGGTGCGCCCAAAAGGGGTCATGAGATAGTATCCATCTACATATGGGGCGATCTGTCTGGCAATCTCCACTGAGATTTTTATTGCCAGTTCCTCTCCGGCAGCCCGATCCTTTCCTGCGTACATGGCAATGATTTGGGGATCTACCCGAATTCCATTGATTTCACTGTTCATATAGGAGGCATTTTTCTGGCTGACAATGGGGATGATTCCTCCCAGAATATAACCGGATAATTCCTTTCTGGCTTTTTGTAAATTGTGGAATGCCTGAGGCGTCAGGATTGGCTGCGTCAAAAATCCGATGATGCCGTTTTCCTGTTTCTCCTTTGCCAGTCTGAGCTGAATGTCAAAGTTCGGAGCATTGACATCCAAAGCGCCAAAGAGATGAAAGGGAGAAGGCAACAGGTTCTCTCCCAGCTGTGAGACAAAGGCTGCCAGCTTGCGGGAGTGAAATTGGTATACGCTTTTTACTTCGTCCCGTTCTGCTGTTGGGATAGGGTCTCCTGTCACCAGCAGGACATTGCGGATTTCCTCTGCATAAAGTCCTAATAGCAGGGCTTTGGTGGCATTGAGATTTCGGTCTCGGCATGTCATATGAGGCAGGGTATCTATGGACAATTCCCGTTTCACCTTGCAGGCCAGAAGGCTGGCATCCATTCTGGCTCGACCGATAGGGCAATCGGCAATGGTAATGATATCTGCCCCTGCCGCTTTTAATTCTGCGGCTCCCTTCATAAACCGATCCAGCATAACATCTGCCGGCGGGTCCAGCTCTACTGCCACCACCTTTTCCCCATGGGTAAGCTTGTCCCAAAATCCTGTGCTTTTATCCGGTTTTGTTTCCGATTTTGTTTCCAGTTTTGCTTCCTGATTTATTTCCGGTTTTCTTTCCTGTTTTGTATCTGGTTTCGCATCTGGTTTTATCTTTCGTTTTGTATCCCGGTTTTCCTGGGATATGGGTTCTTCTTCTCCCGAATCCTTGTCTGCTTCCTCCAGCATTTTTCGGATTTCCCTGATGTGCACCGGTGTGGTGCCGCAGCAGCCACCCAGGATTCTGGCTCCGGCTCTTGCCATTTCCCTGATCTGGGAGGCAAAATATACCGGATCTCCCTCATAAAAGGTTCGATTATTCCGAACAACGGGATAACCGGCATTGGGCATGAGGGAAAGCCATTTTTGGAGTTCTTCTCGATTCAGGCTTTCTGCCAACTCCAGCATATGTCTGGCTCCGCAGCTGCAATTGAATCCCACTGCATCTATGTAAGGGCTATCTGCCATGGATCGAATCAGATCTGCCGCAAAGAGTCCCTCTCTGGAAAAGCCGTCGGCTCCTACTGCAAAACTGACGATGAGAAATGCCTCCGGCTCCTGTTTTTTGATATATGCCGCCACTTCCTTCAAACCGGTTCCCACAGCGTTGGTTTCAAAGAGGAAATGCCTGGCTCCCAGCTTCAAAAAGCAGTCTGCGATCCAGCAATATTCTTCTGTTATCTTGTCCGATTCTCCCTCTCCCGGTACAAAAACCGGCCCAATGTCAGCAAAGACATAGGCATCGTAAGGAGTCGCTGCTTCCACTGCCAGCTGCCAGCCTGCCTGAATGATTTGGGATGTCAATGCTGCATCTCCCTGAAATTGTATCCGGTTGGCAGCAAAGGTATTGGTCTTGATGGCCTGGCTGCCGGCTTCCAGATACTCTTTGTGAATCTGTCGGATCAGGTCCGGCTGACTCAGATTGGACAACTCACAGCTACTTCCCATACTGTGACTCTTCTGTCCAAAATAAGTTCCCATGCCGCCGTCAAACAGCAGCACCTTTTCTTCCAGCTGTTTCCGTATCTCTTTCATCCTGTCACCCCAACACCATTTTCGCTACATCTGCAGATGCCTTGGCATCCTTTACATAATAATCGGCTCCGATTTCCAAGGCATATTCTTCGGTGAGAACCGCTCCGCCTGCCATGATCCGACAGTCATGTCCGGATTTTCTCAGAGCTTCTATGGTGCGGCGCATGGATTCTACTGTGGTGGTCATAAGGGCAGAGAGACCAATTAAGTAAATATCCTCAGCGATAGCCGTCTCCACTACCTTGTCCACAGGGACATCCCGCCCCAGGTCTATGACCTGGTAGCCATAATTTTCCAGAACCACCCGGACAATGTTTTTTCCAATATCATGAATATCTCCTTCCACAGTCGCCAGGAGAATCTTCCCCTTGGAGATATTTTCTCCCCCTCTGGCAGCAATGCGGGCTTTGATCCGGTCAAAGCCTGCACAGGCGGCGTTGGCGGCATTGATCAGCTGAGGCAGGAAAATCTGCTGTTTTTCATATTTTTCTCCCACCACATCCAGTGCCGGAATCAATTTGAGCTGGATCACATCCATTTCTGACATTTCTTCCATCCATTTATCTGTCAGTTCTGCCGTTTCCTGTGCCAGTCCTTTTAAAATAGCTGTCTCTACTGTCATTTCCCTGGAGATTTCCGCTGTCCTCGCTTCCTTAGGGGTATTGGCAAACCGTTGGGTATATGCGTTGCAATCCTGATCCTCTCCTGACAAGGCACGATAGGCATATACAGCATCCATAATCTCCTTCTGATTGGGATTGATAATCGGGAAATCCAGACCACAGCACATGGCCTGGCTGAGGAAACTGGCAGTGATACATTTCCGCTCCGGCAGACCAAAGGAGATATTGCTGACTCCCAGAACACAATGAAGCCCCAGTCGTTCCCGTACCATTCTGACGGCTTTCAGGGTTTCTACCGCCTGTTCCTGCTCGGCGGATACCGTTAAGGTCAGACAGTCGATCCACACATCTTCTTTGGCAATTCCATAGGATAGGGCTGCATTCAAAATTTTCTCGGCTATGGCATATCGTTCCTGGGCAGTCCTGGGGATTCCGTTGCGATCCATGGTAAGTCCTACTACTGCTGCCCCGTATTTTTTCACCAGAGGCAAAATTCTGTGAAGGGTTTCCTCCTCTCCGTTGACAGAATTCACAACAGCTCGTCCGTTGCAGGCGCGAAGTCCTGCCTCGATGGTTTCCGGATCTGTGGAATCGATCTGAATGGGGGTGGTTACTACGCTCTGCACAGCCTTTATGACATCTTTCATCATGGCAGCTTCCGAAATTCCCGGCAGTCCCACATTGATATCTAATAGATCCGCACCGGCATCTGCCTGCTGGATGGCCTGCTCCATGATCTCATTCATATCATGCTCCCGCAGGGCCTGCTGGAGACGCTTTTTTCCCGTAGGATTGATCCGTTCTCCTATTACATGGATTCCTCCATACTCTACCATCTGAGCGGCAGAGCAGATTCCTCTCTTTGGTTCTTTGTTTTCCGGGTCTTTGGCCTCCGGCAAGTCAGCAATGGCCTGAATAAATTCCGGATTGGTTCCGCAGCAGCCTCCCAGAATCGCTATCCCCATCTGGGGAAACCGGCTCATCTGACGGCCAAACTCTGCACCATCCATTCCATAGGCTCCTGTAGCCGGGTCCGGCAGACCCGCATTGGGCTTTACAATAATGGGTTTTGTGGTCCACTCCCTCATGATCCGGATCAGAGGGTAGATTTCTTCCGGTCCCAGGGAGCAATTGATTCCCATGGCATCCACTCCCAGTCCCTCCAGCGTAGCTGCCATACTGGCTACTTTGGTTCCGGTAAAGGTGCGTCCGGAGGCTTCGAAGCTCATAGTCACCCAAATCGGCAGCTGACTGTGCTCTTTTGCTGCCAAAACGGCAGCCTTCACCTCATACAGATCTGTCATGGTTTCAAAAACGATCAAATCTACCTGGGCTTCCACACCTGCTTCTACCATTTCTGCGTAGATTTCATAGGCTTCTTCGAATGATAGGGTTCCCAAAGGCTCCAGCAGTTCTCCAATAGGGCCCACATCCAGAGCGACCTGAGCCTGATTTCCTGCTCCTCGTCTGGCAGAAGCTACATTGGCTAAAATCACCTCTCTCACCGTATGACCGGAGCCTGCCAGCTTTCGCCTGTTGGCACCAAAGGTATTGGCATACAGAATCCTGCTGCCTGCCTCCACATAGCGGCGTCCGATGTCTTCCACAATCTCCGGATGTTCCATTCCAAATATCTCTGTTTTTTCTCCCAGCTGCAAACCTGCTGCCTGCAGCATTGTACCCATTGCTCCATCCAATATGATTAATTTAGCCATGGCAGGTCATCCCCTCCTTTCGATATGAGCAATCCCAAAACAGACTGCAGGTGTCGCATCCCCTCTTCCTTCGCGTCTGGGGCTTCTCTGAAATTCCCAATATTGCTGTCACAGATTTGCCGGGTACCATCAGGTCTCTGTCTGTAACCGTCAAGCCGATTCGTCTGACGGTATCCAGGGCTTCGCAGAGAGCCTGCTGTGTGTGGAGGGGCAAATCTCCATATCCCGGGCTAAACCGGTCTGTCAGGTAGTATCCCTCCTGCTCCAGACGATCTCGCAAATCCCATTCAAAATGATCGCAAACATTTTCGATGGCAGCACTGGCACAGGCATCCAGAATCACAGCATCTGCCATATTGGTGACCTGGGCCCGCATGATCAGCCGTTCTACCTGAGTTCCCAGTGTAGCTGCCATTAGGATTCCCTCTCTGCACGGAGCCAACAGGTTTCGGATGTCTTCTCCCTCCATGGGAAATCCTTTTATTTGTCCTTCTGAGATTTCGATCCGTCGATATACCAGCAGAGGCGTTGCCGTTTTCTGGACCTGCTCGATGCCGTTTTGGATCTGAGCCAGAAGCTCCTGTGTGAGTTCCTGACCGCCATATCCCAGATATGACAGAATCTCTTTCTGATTTAATTCAGTCAGTCTGGCTTTCATCTTTTATTTTCTCCTGTTTTGCGATTTCAAAGACAAAAGTCTTTTTGTGCAGGCACAACTCCTTTTGATCTTTCCACCACATGATACCATGTTTGCAGGAATCCTACAAGGAAGTGTCCTTCCAAAAACATTCCGTTAAAAAGTTCAAAGTGGAAATAAACTTTTCCCTTCAGGAGTTAAAAAGTTCAGGAAAAAAGTTCTATACAGAATCGAAAGTTATGGTATAATGGTAACAAAGGCGGGTTTTGCTGCCCGCTGTAAAATCTATAACCCATATTAAGAAAGGTGGAAAAAAACATGCCCTTAGTTACTTCTACTGAAATGTTTAAGAAGGCATATGATGGCG
>CAYMSZ010000087.1:0-2703 GCA_964393285.1 uncultured Lachnospiraceae bacterium
CCATAAACATTACGACATGGATACACTTTCCATCCGCTTTACGGCAGGAACCAGCTCTTTAGACAGAATAATAGTAGCAGCTATTTTCAAAGCATCATAAGGAAGAAAAAGAATCATACCGCTCCAGAGAATCTCCCAGGCAGACTTGCTATAGCCCATGTAGACATTCAAAACCCAGGCCATGTACGGCAGCCCGATCAGGTAGATAACAGCCAGACCGGCCAGACAGCCAGTCAGAATGCGGGAAACACGGACGGAGCCTCCCGCAATTTTCCCCACAATCCATGCCCCAGGCAGATAGCCCAGAAGAAACCCAAAGGTAGGCTGAAAAATATAGGAGATACCGCCGCCGCCGGTAAAGATAGGCAGCCCAAAAAGGCCCAGTAAAATATAAGTCAGCTGAGACAGAAACCCGTATTTCGGCCCCAGAATCACACCGGCCATAAAGACAAAGAAGACCTGCAGGGTAAAGGAAGAATACCCCAAAGGGATGCGGATAAAAGCACCTACGGCAGTCAGTGCGCAAAAAAGCCCTGTAAGGATCAGCTCCCTGGTAGAAATATGAGATTTCATTGACAATACCTCCTGATAATCGTAAACTATATTTACCATTCTGGTTGACAATATAACGCAGATTCACCGAATTGTCAACCAAAGTCAAATTATAGTTTACAAATAGATATCCAACAAATGCTATGAGAGTAACGGAGCGTAAAGGAAATGAGCAAAGAACAGGTTCTTACATTGCTAAAGGAAGAGCAGAGCGGCTACATCAGCGGTCAGGAAATGAGTCGCAGACTGGGTATTACCAGGGCGGCTGTCTGGAAGGATGTAACAGCTCTCAGAGAGGATGGCTATGAAATTGATTCTGTGACCCGCAGAGGATACCGTCTGATCACATCCCCGGATCATCTGACCAGAGGAGAGATTCTGCCCTATCTGAGACCGGAAGCCAGGGAACATCTCATCTGTTTTGATACCATTGATTCCACCAATACCTATGGAAAGAAAATTGCCATGGAAGGGTGTCCGGACGGTACGGCCATTGTGGCCAATGAACAGACAGGAGGCAGAGGCCGCAGAGGTCGGACCTTCCAATCCCCCAAAGATCAGGGCATATACTTTAGCCTGGTCTACAAGCCGGAGAAAAAGCCCCAGGAGGTCATCAACTTTACAGCCTATGTGGCAGTAGCCATCTGCAATGGGATACAGGCAGCCTGCGGCGTGAGACCTGGGATCAAATGGACCAATGATATCGTTCTTGGTCACAAAAAGCTGGCGGGGATTCTGACAGAAATGTCCATTGAAGGAGAGACCGGAGCCCTCCAGTATATTGTCACAGGAATCGGAGTCAATGTGTGCCAGAAAACAGAAGATTTTCCCACAGAGATCCAGGATATCGCCACTTCCCTGGAGATAGAGCTGGGTCATCCGGTGAGCAGGGGACGGCTGGCAGCAGAAATGATCAACGCCATGGGCATTATGTATGAGGATTGGAAGCATCAAAGAGGAGACTACTGGAAACAGTACCGGGAAGACTGCCTGACTCTGGGGCAGCAGGTGCGTCTGATTCGGGACGGAGAGGAGACAATAGCTTATGCGGAGGATCTGGCAGAGGATTTTGGCCTCATTGTCCGTTACCCTGATGGAACCCGGGAAAAGATTACGACAGGAGAAGTATCCGTGCGAGGTTTATTTGGATATCTTTCATAAAAAAGTTTCAAAATCTGAAAAAATGTGGTAGGATAGAGAAAGGTATGGAGAAGAACACATTGCCGGAAAATTTCTGGCAAAAAGATTCATTTGGGAGATAAAAAATGAGCAGTCGAACGATCTTGGTAGGCGATATCCATGGATGTTATCCTCAGTGCATGGAATTATTGGAACGGGTAAAATTCAACCCTACAGAGGATACTCTGATTAGTCTGGGAGACGTTATGGATCGGGGTGCCTATTCCTATGAGATGTTTCGGTATTTTTATGAGTTAAAAAAGCAGATGGGAGATCAATTCGTCTATATCCGGGGAAATCATGAGCAGATGTTTTTAGACTCGGTGGAAGATGAGGATATGTCGGAAAACTGGGAACGCAATGGCAAGAAAGAGACAGTGAAATCCTTTGCCGACCACGGAGATGACATCTATCGATATTACCAGTGGATCAAGGATAACACCGTTCTTTATCATATCGGCTCTAATTACCAGTGTGTGCATGGTGGACTGGTAGATGAAGACCCGGCGAAGAATGATCCCATGCTCTTGGTGTGGGACAGGGATTCCCTGTTTTTTAATGAGTACAGCGGACGGTTGACCATCGTCGGTCATACCCCTTTGATTATGGCAGCCCATTACGACGGCGTTCAGGAATTGCCTCATTTGCTTCGGTATGGTGTGAGACGGAAGCTTCCAAAGACAGGTATGCTGTGTATTGATACAGCCTGTGTTACCCATAATCTATTGACCGTTATGGTCATTGAGGGGGATGAATATTATCTGGAGGCTGCCAAAGGACCGGATTTTGATTATGACAATGAGGAAGATCCGGTTCCCTTTGATACAGGGTTGATTCACTGTAAGCACCCGGAGAATCGGGAAAAGAAATCCAAGAACTTTACCCTGTGGATGCTGTCTAAATGATCTGAACGGTTGCAGTATTGCATGAATTGTGTCGCAAGAAAGCAATATATGGCATCAAATGCATGGC
>CAYMSZ010000087.1:2803-4033 GCA_964393285.1 uncultured Lachnospiraceae bacterium
GAAAATTCACTTCTTAGTTTACCTGACGAACAATCATTCTGCTTGTTATTAAAATTACCCTTTTGTTCAAAAACCTGCAAAAAATATAGGATTCCTCTGAGTTGTTCCTTTTACGTGAGAGGAGATCATCATGGCAGATCAGCTACTGGCGAAAAATATTTATGAGTGGCTACTGACACTGGCAGGCGCCAAACCTGGCAGCGATGAGGATACTGTGTTGTTTGATAATGCGGATTTTCTGGGGATAATCGCCTTCTATGATTGGATTTACATGGAAATGAGCATACAAAACAGCGTTACAAAAGAATTGTTGTACTATCAGCAGTATGAGATTCAGGAAAAAGTGGCGTGCAAGCAGGTCATCAGCACCTTTTTTCATGTTTTGTCCCGACCCAATCAGAGAGGTACCTATGGTACAGTAGACAAACAGACTGCCATTCCCGGTAATCTAAAAGTTCTCATTAGCTGCACATCAGGAGCCAGCTCCTCCTGGTTTGCCCGGTTGCTGCGGGAAAAAATTGCCTTTACAGGTCTGAACATCCAGGTAGATGCAACCAGTGTTCTGGATCTGGAAAAGCGTTTGCCCGATTATGACCTGGTTCTTCTCACACCTCAGATTGCCAACCGCTATAAAGAACTGACAAAAAAATATGGAGATAAGCTGCTGAAGCTTCAGGCGTTGGACTACGCCACCCGCAATACAGATAATGTGCTTCACCAGATTTCCAACTGGTATTATAAATCATCCAGGTCGTCGGAGTGATCATAGGTTTCGGAACGATAACCTACCTCCACGGCCTTTTTGTTTATCATCTCTACCATGGCATAGAACTGCTCAGAAAAAGGACCGTCATACTCCTCATTCTCAATTTCCTTTCGAAGGATAGCCTGGGAACGAATCCGCTCCAAAGCTCCATGATCCTCCAATTCCAGGTCGAAAAGATAGGGAGATACCGGCTCTGTCGTTACCTCAAAAGCATGGATGTCTGCCATAAAAGGAGCCCAACAGGTGGTGCAATACAGGGTAGTGCCGTCCTGCTCCCCTACGATCTCTGCCACGAAAATCGCAATCTCACAGGGATTCAAGTCCAACGAAATTTCGGAATCGGTTTCACATTGTCTGCTGATTTCTTTCCACATAGTACATCTCCTGTTAAAAAATGATGAGTTACCCGGCCTTGCCATGAGACAGGGGAACGAAGGAAGCCTCCATTCCCCTGATTGGAAGCC
>CAYMSZ010000087.1:4133-7314 GCA_964393285.1 uncultured Lachnospiraceae bacterium
AAAGTGTTTGATTGTTAACAAAGGAGGACTCCATGTACACTTGCCCAGATTGCGGGTCCGAAATGAAATTTGACCCGTCCAGACAAAAATTATATTGTGAATTTTGCGGAAGAATGTTGGAGGTGGAAGAGGTTCAGGAGAAAAAGGCAGCCGGCGCTCAGGTCGACATTTCTCCGGAACAGGCCATGGAGGTTCACCAGGCAGCAGAGTCTGATGAATCGGAGATAACACCGGCCAGACAAAGATATGAGGCCTACCTGGCAAAAAAAGAAGCACAGCCTCATAAAGAAGATTCCACAGGTACAAAACCATATCGAACCGGGAAGGCAGAGGGGAAAGAAACCGGGAAAGCGAAGACCAGACCCACCTATGAAGCCTGTACCTTTCGCTGCCCCAATTGCGGCGCAGAGCTCATCAGCACAAAGGAAACAGTGGCAACTTTTTGCAGCTACTGCGGAAGCTCCGTACTGTTGGAAAGCCGCGTGACACAGGAAGCCTGCCCGGATTATGTGATTCCATTCCGGGTTACAAAAGAGGCCTGTGAAAAAGCCTATGGAAAAACCCTGCGAAAAGCGTTATTTGTCCCGGATGAAATGAAACAGGATACCCAGATCCAGCGTTTCCGCGGTATCTATATGCCGTATTGGATGTATTCCTTTGAACAGGATGGCCTTTATCGGGTGGCAGGCAAAAAATCCAGACGGAGAGGAGACTATGTTTATACCAAACATTACCGCCTGGAATCATACCTGAAGGCCTCCTGCAAGGGGATTTCCTATGATGCCTCCTCTACCTTTGCAGATTATCTCAGCAGTGCCATTGCACCCTTTGACACCCATGAGCAGACAGTTTTTACGCCGGGATATTTAAGCGGCTTCTATGCAGACCGAGGAGATGTATCTGCCGGGATTTACCAACCGGAAGCAGAAAAGGTAGCAGGGGAATATGTAGCAAATCAGGCAGAGAAAAATCCCCTATACCAAAAATACCATGTAGGTCATGACGGTATGGTAAAAGGATTTCGCCCGAAAAAAAGCGATGCAGAGCTGGGAATGTTCCCGGTATGGTTCTTAGGCTGCCGCAGCCATGATGGAAAACGGATCAGCTATGCTGTGGTCAATGGACAGACCGGCAAGGTGGCGGCGGATCTTCCCATTGATCTGAAAAAATATTTACTGGGCTCTGTCATACTGGCCGTTCCCTTGTTTTTCCTGCTCAATGCTTTTTTAACCCTGACTCCTGCCAAGGCTCTCATGGGTTCCATAGGATTGGCTCTTGTCAGCTTCTTTTTATCCAATCAGCAGATGAACCGGATCTATACCAGAGACCTGCAGCTGGACGACATGGGACTTTGGTCTGTGACCAGAAGTAAAAACCGAAGGGCAAAGCCCACAACCACAGAGCAAAAAAGTGTATGGAATCTTTTCCTTCGTATCCTGGGGCTGATGGCATTTATGATGATCTCCATGATAGTGGCAGGCGCACTGATCGCCGTGGGACCTTTCCGGACAGGATCCGGGGTCACCATTATTTTGCTGGCGTGGATGGGAGTCAACATTTATGCATGGATATCGATACTAAGAAATCCCTTGAAAACCAACAGAAAATCCTATATTTATCCGGCACCCATGAAGGAAAAATGGGGAACCTTGCGGAAACCTCTGTTATCCATAGTCATCGCCCTGGGAATTCTGATCTGGAATCCCGTATCCGATTTGTATTATTACATAGGAGCCGCCTTATCTCTCGGCGGAGTGGTATGGACATTCTTTGACATTATAGAGGAACACAATTTGCTGACCACTCGTAAGCTGCCTCAGCTGGAAAAGAGAGGAGGCGATGAGAATGCGTAAATTCGAAAAGCTGCAGCATATGGCAAACTGGCTGCTTTTCCTGCTGACGGTTACAACACTGGCCCTGCTGACGCCCTGCAAAGGACTTGCCTATGGGACCGAATATGAAAATCCGGATACCGGCTATGAAATATTCATAAACGACGGGGCAGATTTGCTGACAGAAGAGGAAGAAAAAAATCTTGTGGAGGCAATGAAGCCCATTACAAAGTACGGAAGTGTAGCTTTTGTATCGGTTGCGGATAACAGCAGCTCCACCTCGTCCTTTGCAAGAACCTATTATTACAGTTTGTTTGGCGCCGGAAGCGGCACTATGTTTGTAATAGATATGGATAATCGAAATATCTATATCTTCTCAAATGGTTCGATTTACAAAACCATTACAGATACCAAAGCAGAGACCATTACAGACAATACCTACCGATACGCCAGCAAAGCAGACTATTATGGATGTGCCGAGGAAGCATACCGCGAGATCTATTCTTTGTTAGAGGGAAATCGGATTGCACAGCCAATGAAATATGTAAGCAATGGGCTGATTGCCTTAATCCTGGCTTTCCTCATGAATTTCGCCATCGTAAACCATGCATCCAGGCTGCGTCCGGCAAATGCAAGAACCATTCTGAAAGCTGCCGAGACTTCCTTCTCCAACACCAAACCGGAAGCCATCTACCTCAACGAAACCAAACGCTATGATCCAGTGGAAAGCTCTGGAGGAGGCGGTGGAGGCGGCGGCTCCTCCGGAGGTGGAGGAGGCGGCGGAGGTGGAGGAGGCGGTGGCGGTGGCCACAGCTTCTAAAGCATACCCACTGTAAATGGAGCCCAACGATATTGTGAGTTGCCTTCCACTCTCAGGTACGATCAGAATAGAAAATCCATAGCTTAAACAGAAAAACTGCCGCTTGAAACGAAAATCATTCGCCAAGCGGCAGTTCTTTTAAAACAGGAAACCAAACAAAGCGGCAATCCCAATGATGAAAACAAAAGGCATCAGGCATCCGCCGCAACCTCTGTTTCTATGGGGACCAAAGAAACCCCATCCTCTTCTGGGAGGAGGGGGAGGCATACCAGGACCACCCATCATACCAGGTCCTCTCATTCCGCCCGGGCCCCTGCCGGGGCCTTGGCCCATTCTTCCGGGTCCCCCGCCGGGACCACCCATTCTTCCATTCATAGGCATACACGCCACCTCCTTCTATCATTTCAAACCGAATGGTTCATAACCACTTCATCGGATCGTATCAAGTATAGAATATAATATGAGAAGAATAAAGGGTAAACACAGCAAAATAAAAGAATATAATTTGCAATCGCTTTATGAATGGATC
>CAYMSZ010000088.1:0-7298 GCA_964393285.1 uncultured Lachnospiraceae bacterium
CGGTTTTACAAAAGAGATTAAGAAGGTTTCCATTATTGATGAGCAGGTGATTGTGGATGCGTTCCAGAAGGCTACGGGGACTGGATATAGGGCAGTTATGAAGCCGAAGGAGGGAACCATCCTTACCGTTGCCAGAGCCATGTCCGATAAGGCAGTGGAGCTGCAGGGACAGTATGAGGATCTGGAAGGCTATTTCAACGGAATTTTAGAGTATGGCGATTATATGCTGAGCCAGACACCGGAGATGCTGCCGGTGCTGAAAGAGGCAGGTGTAGTGGACTCTGGCGGACAGGGCCTTATGCTGTTCTTAAAGGGATGTATGGACTGCTTCTTAGGCAAGGAGGAGGCAGATGTGCAGGAGGCTGCTCCGGAGCCGGAGATCCTGTTTGCATACAGCACAGCCTTTACTCTGTGCCCGGAGGAAGCCCTGGATGAGAAGAAAGAGACCAAGTTAAGAGGATATCTGGAGGCACTGGGAGCCCATGTGACAGTAGCCCCTGCCGGAGCTTTGTTCCATATCTCTCTGGAGACCAATGATCCCGGTCTGGTTTTACAGAAGGCTTTGTCATACGGACAGATCAAAGAGGTATCCATTGCCAACCTTCATTTTAAGGAAGAAGTGAAAGTTTCTCAGACAGCAGAAGCCGCTTCTGCCAAGACAGAGGAACCTGTAGCAGAACAGCCTCGCAAGGAAGTAGGCTTTATTGCCATTTCTGTTGGAGACGGCATGAGTGAGATCTTTAAGGAGCTGGGTGTGGATGTGCTCATTGAGGGCGGTCAGACCATGAATCCCAGTACAGAGGATATTCTGAATGCCATTGCCCGTGTAAATGCCGATGTGGTTTATGTTCTTCCTAATAATAAGAACATTATTCTGGCAGCAGAGCAGGCCATGCATCTGACAAAGGATAAGAGGGTTGTGGTGGTTCCTTCCAAGACCATTCCTCAGGGAATCACAGCAGTCATCAGCTACATGGAAGGCAAATCTCCTGAGGAGAATCTGGAACAGATGACAGAGGAGATGAACCATGTAAAGACAGGTCAGGTTACCTACGCAGTTCGTAATACCACTGTGGATGGAGTAGAAGTCCATGAGGGTGATATCATGGGTCTCGACGATCATGCCATCCGTGCAGTGGGACAGGAAGTAGAGGGTACCACCTATGAGCTTCTTTGCGCACTGGTAGATGAAGATTCTGAGCTGATCAGTATCTACTATGGAAGCGATGTGACAGAGGAGGAGGCCAATGCCCTGTTAGAGAGAGCACAGGCGAAGTTCCCCGGACTGGATATAGAGATACATGCAGGTGGTCAGCCTATCTACTACTATGTCATAAGTGTCGAATAAAAAGCCATTCCATTAAGGAAGTGGCAATAACTGAGGAAAACATTTGAGATCGGGAAGACCGTATGGCCTTCTCGATTTCCTGCATATGGAGAGGAAGATTCATGGGGCCAAATGATAACATTACATCTATAAAAGGGATTGGGGACAAGACTGCCGTCTATTTCCAACGGGCGGGCATCTATACGGTGCAGGATCTGATTTCGTATTATCCCAGAGGCTATGAAGAGTGCAGTGCCCCCCAGGCCATTCAGACGTTAGAGACTTCCGGGACGGTAGTAATCTCCGGAACGCTGATTCAGGAAGCCAGGGTGAGAGGGGCAGGACGGTACCGGATCGTAGAATCAGTCGTAAGAGATGAGACAGGCAGCCTGAAGGTGACCTGGTTTAATATGCCATATCTGAAGAATGCCCTGCAGCCGGGCAGACGGTATATCATGAAAGGAAAGCTTACCATAGGGCGGTATGGGAAAACCCTGGAGCAGCCTGTTATTTATACTCCGGAAAATTATGCTGCCATGATGGGACGCCTGAAGCCGGTTTACAGCCTGACAACCGGTTTAAAATCCGGGATGCTGACCAAGGCCATACAGGAGGCTTTGGACGCCCTGCCGGAATTGCGGGAATACCTGCCTTCGGAAATCCGAAAAGAATGGAAGCTGGCAGAATATAATTATGCCATCCGAACCATTCATTTTCCCAAAGACAGGACGGAGCTTATGTTTGCCAGACATCGCCTGGTGTTTGACGAGTTCTTTCTGTTTATTCTGGCAGTTCGCTATTTGCGGGATCATAATGAGGAGACAAAAAACGGCTGCCCCATTACGCCTAGTCCGGAAGTGGATACCTTTATTCAAAGCCTGCCCTATGACCTGACAGGGGCTCAGAGGCGATGCTATGAGGAGATCCTGCAGGATCTGAGCGGGGAAAAAGTGATGAACCGTCTGGTGCAGGGGGATGTAGGCTCCGGAAAAACGGTGGTAGCCTTGCTGGCTCTGCTCCAGATGGTCTATGCCGGGTACCAGGGAGTCCTGATGGCACCTACGGAAGTCCTGGCCAGACAGCATCAGGAGACCATTACCGGATATCTGGAGAGGGCAGGACGGTCTGTCAGAGTAGAGCTTCTCACAGGCTCTATGACAGCCAAAGAAAAGCGTATGGCGTATGAGAGGATTGCAGCGGGAGAAGCAGATATCATCATAGGTACCCATGCTGTGATTCAGGATAAGGTTCACTTTCATAAACTGGGACTGGTGATTACCGATGAACAGCACCGGTTTGGAGTGAGACAGAGAGAAACCTTAATTGCCAAAGGGGAGGAAAACTGCCTGGCGCCCCCTCATGTGCTGGTTATGAGTGCCACGCCCATTCCCAGAACCCTGGCGATTATTCTGTATGGAGATCTGGATATATCTGTGATTGATGAAAAACCGGCCAATCGTCTCCCCATTAAGAACTGTGTCATCGGAGCCAATCGTCGAAAAAAAGCCTATGAGTTTATTATCAATCAGGTAAAGGAAGGCCACCAGGCCTATGTGATCTGTCCGCTGGTAGAAGAAAGCCAGCAGATGGACGGAGAGAATGTAAAGGATTATGCAGATAAACTGCGGACGGAGCTTCCTCCTGCCATTACCGTAGGAATCCTTCACGGCCGCATGAAAGCATCGGAAAAGAATCAGGTCATGGAGGATTTTTCTGCCGGAAGGATTCAGGTATTGGTGTCTACCACAGTAGTGGAAGTGGGAGTAGATGTGCCCAATGCGACCGTTATGGTCATTGAAAATGCAGAGCGCTTTGGCCTGGCCCAGCTTCACCAGCTTCGCGGAAGAATCGGCCGTGGTAAGGATCAGTCCTACTGCATTTTTATCAACGGGTCCGATGCGTCCAAGGTAAAGCGGCTGGAGATTCTAAACCGTTCCAACGATGGATTTGAGATTGCATCAGAAGATTTGAAGCTAAGAGGTCCCGGTGATATATTTGGAATTCGCCAGAGCGGTATCATGGAATTTACATTAGGAGATATTTATACCGATGCCGGCATCCTGAAAGAAGCTTCCCAGGCAGCAGACAAACTTCTAAGGGAGGATTATGGTCTGGAACAGCCCTCACACAAAGGATTGCGGCAGCGTCTGGAAGTCTATATGGACGCACAGATTGAAAAAATATCCTTATGATCCAAAAAGCAGGAACCATGGATTTTTGCATTTTACTATAAAAAATTACAGATTTTTCTTCCTTTTTGTACCATTTGTGCTATGATAAGGACAGAAACTATGTGGAATCCTGAATGGATTTCAGCAGAGAAACACAAGACAGAGTATGAAAATACAAAGGAGATGCAATACTATGTTAAAAGAATTCAAAGAATTTGCAATCAAGGGCAACATGTTGGACATGGCAATCGGTGTTATCATCGGCAGCGCATTCAGCGGCCTGGTTACCTCTCTGGTAAACAGCGTTATCATGCCCTTGCTCAGCGTATTCACCGGCAAGCTGGATTTCAGCCAGCTGTTTATTGCCATGGATGGAGTGCATTATGCTTCCCTGGCAGAGGCAGAAGAAGCAGGTGCATCTGTGGTAGCTTATGGCTCTTTCATCAGCCAGGTTTTGAACTTTATCATTATGGCCTTTGTGGTATTCCTGTTTGTAAAGGGAATCAACAAATTAAAGGAGGCAGGCAAGAAGGAGGAGGCAGCTCCCGCTCCGGCTCCCACTACCAAGAAGTGTCCTTACTGTGCTTCTGAGATCGCCATCGAGGCAACTCGCTGCCCTCACTGCACATCCGAACTGGATGCAGTGAAGATCCACGCATAAATCTGATCCACCAGAACTTTCCAGTGTATTTCTTTTTGGAACAGTCATAATAGGAGTGTAACAAAAATCCAACCAAAGGAGGCATTTCATTATGACAAGCAAATCTAACACTGGCAACATTGAAGTACCAGAGGCCAAGGAAGCCATGGACAAGTTCAAGATGGAGGTAGCATCCGAGCTGGGTGTTCCGCTGACCAATGGTTACAACGGCAATCTGACTTCCGCTCAGAACGGTTCTGTAGGCGGACAGATGGTAAAGCGTATGATCGAGGCTCAGGAGAAGGAGATGTCCGGTAAATAATCGGATACCGAAAATTTTCAATGAACCGGAAGGGTTGTCACGGATACTGAAAAATTCAGTTGGGGTGACAACCCTTTTTTCCGTACATGAAAAAAGCCGGTATACAAGGTACGCCTGGACGTGACGTTTTTTCTTAACAGTTGTTTTGGGAGTTGAAGAGGATTTACTTTTATGGTAAGATAAAGAGAACCAAGAGGTAATGGAAAGAATAGGAGGATACATACATGTCTGTTACACCTACCCCTCATAATGCGGCAATGCCTGGAGATATTGCCAAGACCGTTTTAATGCCCGGTGATCCCCTGCGTGCACAGTATATTGCAGAGCACTATCTGGAGAACCCGGTATGCTTTAACACTGTGAGAAATATGCTGGGATATACCGGCACATACAAGGGAAAAAAGGTTTCCGTCATGGGAAGCGGCATGGGTATGCCTTCCATCGGCCTGTATTCCTACGAGCTGTATCATTTCTACGGAGTTGATAATATTTTCCGTATCGGCAGTGCCGGTGGACTGGGAGATGATGTGAAGGTCCATGATCTGATTATTGCACAGGGTACCTGCTATGATTCCAACTATGCAGCCCAGTACGGCATGCCCGGTACCATTGCACCCCTGGCAGATTTCGAACTGCTTCGCAAGGCAGTTACCATTGCAGAATCTAAGGGTATTGCTCCCAAGGTTGGCAATGTAGTGTCTTCCGATCTCTTCTACAGTGCAAATCCCACCTCCTCCGAGAAGTGGAGAAGCATGGGAATCCTGGCAGCAGAGATGGAGTCGGCAGCTCTCTATATGAATGCCATGTATGCTCATAAGAAAGCACTGAGCATGTTTACCGTATCGGATCATATCTTTACAGGAGAGGCTCTGTCTGCCATTGAGAGACAGGAGACATTCCACCAGATGATGGAAGTAGCCTTGGATCTGGCTGCAGAGATTACCGAGTAACATGTGTCAGACCAACAGAGAGGACGATCGTCGGAATGGATGCTATTCTGACGGTCGTCCTTATTATTCTTTGCCCCTGTATCTGAAGGAGCGATTTGGAAGACGCCTTTGGAAGCTTTCTCTGAACGGAGGAATGTCCTGCCCGAATCGGGATGGTACCATCGGATATGGAGGCTGTATTTTTTGTAGTGAAGGCGGGTCCGGGGAATTTTCCTCAGATGCCGGTTTATCCATTACAGAGCAGATACAACAGGCAAAAACCAGAAAGACTTCTCTTCCTGATACGGAGGAGGCATATATTGCCTATTTTCAGGCCTTTACCAATACCTATGGCCCTCTGCCGTATTTGCGTAAAATTTTTACAGAGGCACTGGAAGACCCGCAGGTAGCAGTTTTGTCCATTGGCACCAGGCCGGACTGTCTGGGAGAGGATGTAGTGGAGCTTTTAAAGGAATTACAGGCCAGCTATGGAAAGCCTGTCTGGGTGGAACTGGGACTGCAGACGAAATCAGATGAAACAGCAGAAAAAATCCATCGGGGCTACCCTTTAGCAGTGTTTGAAAAGGCGCTTGGTCAGTTAAAAGAGGCTGGTATCGCTACCATTGTCCATGTGATTCTGGGATTACCGGGAGAGACAAGGGAGGATATGATTGCCACAGTGGATTATCTGGGGCAGCAGGGAATAGATGGAATCAAGCTGCAGCTTCTCCATGTGTTACAGGGCACTGAGCTGGCAGAGTGGTACCGGAGAGGAGACTGTGTTCCCCTGACCAAAGAGGAGTATTTCTCTGTTTTGGGAGAATGTCTGAAGGTGCTTCCCAGAGAGGTGGTGATTCACCGTCTCACAGGAGATGGACCGAAGGATATGCTGATTGCCCCTACCTGGAATTGTGATAAGAAGAAAATTCTCAATGAATTTCACCACTATCTGAAGCAGGAGAAAATCTGGCAGGGAAAGAACTGCCCGGTCATGAAAAAGCAACAATGAAGCAATGCGTGCTTTCATCATGAAATTTGCCATGTATAAGAAAACCTTTTTTTGTGCACAGTATTTCTAAAAAACCAAGGAGGGATGACCATGGAAGATGAAACTGTGCAGGAAAAGAATAAAGATAGCAGAGCAGATTCCAAAGAGAATCGCCGGAATCGTTCCATAAGACAAGACAGTTCCAGGCAGGAAAATGAAAAGTTGCGGGATGATCAGATCAGCCAATACGGAAAAACACTGCTGAATCGAAATGCAGGACAGTATCAGATCTATTTATTGAGTATTATAGGAGAGATTGAAGGACATGAGATAAATACCGGTGGAAGTAAAACCACAAGGTATGATCATGTCCTTCCTTTGTTAGCCCAGATAGAAGACGACAGACAGGTGGAAGGATTATTGATACTCCTCAACACATCAGGAGGAGATGTAGACGCCGGACTTGCCATTGCCGAGATGATAGCTTCCCTGAGTATTCCTACGGTGTCATTGGTTCTGGGAGGCAGTCATTCCATTGGCGGTCCTCTGGCAGTATCTGCGGATTATTCTTTTATTGTTCCCAGCGGCAGCATGATCGTGCATCCTGTCCGCATGGGCGGGACGATTTTAGGGGCACCTCAGACCTACGATTATTTTAAAAGAACCCAGGATCGGATTACCGGGTTTATGGCAGCCCACAGTCATGTGGATCAGAAACGGCTGGAAGAGATGATGATCAACACCCAGGAACTGACCAAAGACCTGGGGACAGTCCTCATCGGGAAGGACGCTGTGGAAGAAGGATTGATGGATGAGGTGGGAGGCATTCAGGAGGCCCTGCAGCATTTGTATGGAATGATTGAGAAACGGAGACAAGACGCCTCCTGTTGTAAAGAAGCATAAGACAGGAGGCTCATAAAA
>CAYMSZ010000089.1:0-7238 GCA_964393285.1 uncultured Lachnospiraceae bacterium
CACTGTAGATGAGCCTACTACCGTTTCCACTACCAGTCCGGATACAGGTGATCATAGGAATCCCTTGCTTTTAGCTGGTCTGTTGTTCGCTGATATTCTTGGAATTGGATTCATATGCAGGAAGAGACGATTTTCTTTGAAAAAATAATGAAAAGAAATCTGGGAGAAATTTTCAGAGTCCGTATCACAAAAAAGGAATCTCATCAAAAAATGAATCTCATCAAAGAATAAATTGGATAATGCAATGGGGCTGTTTTTTGCAACAGCCCCATTGTTCTATCCGTCTTATTTCTCAATATGTCCTACCACCTGGAAGGAACGATCCGTGTACTGCATAATCTCAAACTTATTGCCGTCCGGGTCATGGGTCCACATCTGATAGGTCTCAGAAGGTCCCTTGGAAATCTCTGTATCAAAGACAACGCCTGCTGCCTCCAGCTTCTTTCTGGTCTCAAAAATGTCATCACAGGTCAGTCCGTAGTGGCTGTAGCCCAGTCTGCTGTTCCAGGGTGCAGTATCCTCTGTCTGGCCCTCCATCTTCGGGAATAATTCGATAAACTGTCCCGGTGCCATCTCGATGTAGACATTAAAGATACGATCCGGATCTTCTTTGGCGATTTTCTGCATCAGAGGTCTGTCATCCCGATCCTTGTAGATTCCGAAGCGAACCAGCACCTTTAATTCCAGTCCCAGCTTATTGGTGTAAAAGTCCACCATTTCCTCCATTTTGTCGGTGTAGTATGCGATGTGCATCATTGCGTTAAACATGTTGTATCCCTCCGTTTTTTATTTTTCCGTTTTTTATTTTTTTAAGCGTTCCAACCTTCATCTGCCGGGAAGTGGATCCCGGCATCTTTTCTGGCTGCAGTCAGAACCTCTGCTACTTTCAGGCTGTGGTTCAGGTGCTCTTCCCACTCTGCCCTGTCATGGGTTTCCATCATTCTCACAAAGGCTTTAAATTCCGGCTCCAGACGACTATCCGGGGTCTCCTCCCAGACTTCCTCTGTACCGTCATTGAGATGAATCCTTACCTTCTGGCAGAAATTTGCCGGCGTGTCCTGGCTGATATACCCCTTGGTTCCCTGAATCACATACTGGCAGGGAGCAGAGCAGTCCTTGGCAGCAATGCTGACTGCTTTCCAGGCACCATAATCCAGGGTCAGCACGCCGCTGGTATCGATGCCCCGGTCTATGTTTGCCATATACTGAACCGTCTCCGGCTCACCAAACAGGCCAAGAAGATAGTGAACATTGTACAGATTGATATCCATCAGGCAGCCGCCGGACTGAGCCGGATCAAATGCCGGCTTCACATCTCCTGCCAGGAATGCATCATATCGTCTGGAATACTGGCTGTAATTACAGGATACGATCTTGATGGTGCCGATGCGAGGCAGCCATTCCTGTATCTTTTTATAATTGGGCAAATATACCGTAGAGATGGCTTCAAAGAGATACAGCCCCTTCTCTCTGGCTACCGCTGCCAGGTGTCTGGCTTCCCCCACATTGCTGGTCATAGGCTTTTCCACAATGACATGCTTTCCTGCCTCCAGCGCTTCTAATGCCTGGCTATAGTGGAGGACATTGGGGGTGGCAATGTACACAGCCTCCACGTCCTGGTTCTGCAGCATTTCTCCGTATTCAAAATAAATCCGGCTGATTCCATTGGCCTCTGCAAACTCTCTCACAGCTTTTTCACTGCGTCTGGTGCCGCACAAAGCCACAGGCTGGATTCCCCATCCGGGCATTTGAGGCACAACCTCTCTGGCAATGGTCCCGGCTCCGATGATTCCTACTTTCATGTTGCATCCTCCTCGTTTTTCAATGAACCTGACACATGGTTCCAACTGTCATGTCAGTAAGGTATTTTTCTTTCGACTCTTCCATCATAGTCTTAATTTCAGGAAATTTCAATCCTGCAGAAAAATTTGAAAATTCGTTCACTCTCTCACTTTTTTTCAGAAATATTCCTTGAACTTTTTTTCTTTTCCTGTTCCTGTGACACTGGGGTCAAAAGGGATTTTGACCTTTTGACTCTGGTGTCGTTCCTGTTTTTGTGATAGGATGATAAAAAAGAGCAGGGAGGGTCCTATGAATCTCTTGGACATGTTAGAACATTCTGAACATTTTACAGAAACCGATAAAATCATTGCCGAATATTTTCTTTCCCACAAAGAGCAGATAAAGGATTGCAAATTAGGTACTGTGGCAAAGGAAACGTTCTCCTCCAATGCCAGTGTGATTCGCCTGTGCCAAAAACTTGGCTGCAACAGCTATAAAGATTTTCAGATTGCCTTTGTATTTGAGCTGGAACGGAAGCGCAATGCCATCACCGATGTAAATTTTAACTATCCTTTTGCCTCCTCTGATACTACAAGGGATATTACCAAAAAGTTGTCTGTTTTGATGAAGGAGACAGCAGATATCTGCTACAACTCCGTATCTCAGGATGCTCTGGAAGAAGCAGCCAGATGGATCATTCAGGCCAACCATCTCTATGTTTATGGCGTAGGCAATTCCTATCTCAGTGCCCTGTCTTTTTCCTATGAATTAAACAAGCTGGGGATTCTGACCATTCAGCCTACCCAGTTCAACGAAAGTGTCGCCATCAGTGCCACTGCCACCAAAGAGGATGTTGCCTTTTTCGTCTCCTACTCCGGGGATTATGTCCACATGATGAAAAAAGAGCTCTCTCTCCTTCAAAAAAATCATTGCAAAATCATTCTGGTGACGGCAGCAGATACTGCACCGGAAGCAGACTTGCTCATTCATTTTCCCAAAGAGGAAGAGCTCTCCGAAAAGATATCTATCTTTTATTCTCAATTTGCCTTACGCTATATTCTTTCCTGTCTCTATAGTGTTATTTTTGCCATGGACTATCCCAAAAACAGCAAAAACCGACAGATGATCGAAGAATATTCCCGATCAGAATAGACCGTAAGTCTTACTCGTTCATTTTCTGAATGGTCGTCAATATGGAGGGTACCATCTGTTTTTTCCGGGAAACCACTCCCGGCAAGACAACCGCATCCTCTCCCGGCTCTACTTCAAAAGCCATCTGCACCACAGAGGCTGCGCCATCCCCTACAAACAACAATTCCGTAGTCTGTTCGCCGATATTCGTCAGCATAAACAGGGCAATCCGGTCTTTTTTCTTGGTATAGCGTTTCTTCATAAGGGGCAGCAATCTGGTCTTCAGGGTATCTAACTCCTTCTGGTTCATAGAGCTGATCTGTCCCACACTGACTGTCACGTTCTGAATGGTAAACTTCTTATAATCCTGATAATAAATCTCCTCGTCGCTGCGATTGGAGAGATCGCTGCCTGCCGAGAACATTTTTTCTGCCAGCTCCTCTACCTCTATTCCGGCCATTTCTGCCAGTTTTCTGGCCACCTGTTCATCCAAAGGCGTACAGGTAGGAGAACGGAACATTAAGGTGTCGGAAAGGATGGCACTGCACAAAATGGCGGCTATCTTCGGCTGGATCTCCACTCCGTTTTCCTC
The DNA here is from genome assembly GCA_964393285.1 of uncultured Lachnospiraceae bacterium. GTDB lineage: Bacteria > Bacillota > Clostridia > Lachnospirales > Lachnospiraceae > RGIG7193. The sequence continues at coordinate 3,506 of CAYMSZ010000089.1, forward strand.
ATACATCTGATAAACAATGGTGGCTGTACAGCCCAGCGGCTGGTTGCGGAAATAGACAGGATTCATGGTTTCAATACTGCCCAGGCGATGATGATCGATGATCTCCAGAATCTCTGCAGAGGAAATGCCGTCTACTGCCTGGCTCTTTTCGTTGTGATCCACCATGATCACTTTCTTCGCCTGCATATCCAGCAGATTTCTGCGGCCGGTCATTCCCACATATTTTCCCTGTTCATCCAGAACGGGGAAATTGCGGTGGCGCTTCTTCGCCATGATATCTCTGGCATCCTTTACATAGTCTTCTAAGCCGAAGGTAATCAGAGAATCCTTCTTCATGAAATATCTCACAGGAATGCTTTGATTGATCAGGCGAGCTACCTTGAAGGTATCATAGGGAGTGCTGATAATCGTACAGCCTGCCTGTTTGGCCAGATGCTGTATGGTCTGAGATACAGGAGAGCCCAGACAAACCACGATACATCCTGCTTTCCTCTCAATGGCACAAAGCTGGGATTCGTAACGGTTTCCCAGAATCACCATATCGTGTTCATGTATGTACTGCTCCATCACATCCGGATTGGCTGCTGCAATCAGCACCTCTCCCTCTGTGAAATAAGCCTGCTCCTCCCCGACGATCATGGTACCGTCCAGGGTCTCTATAATATTCCGGTAGGGCGTGTTTGCCTGAGACAGGCAATAGCTGTCCTGCTCCTCCATATAGGACTGGGCGATATCGCCGATGCTGATCAGTCCCTCCAATCTGCCATCTGCCAGGATAGGCAGGGTCACATCATTATGATCCTTCATCTGATGCCAGGCGCTCTTTAAAGATACCTCCTCAGAGATTCCTTCGATATGGGTCAGATCTACATCCCGCATGGTAGGCTCTACGCTCAACAGCAGTTCCGGCTCTGCCACCCCAAAACGATCCAGAATATAGCGGGTCTCCTGATTGATATGTCCTGCTTCCTTGGCCTCGTAGGGTTTCCCTGTAATCTGCGTTTTCAGATTTGCATAGGCAATGGCGGAACAGATGGAGTCTGTATCCGGATTTTTATGTCCAATAACTATGACTGGTTTCTCTTTCATTTTCACTTCTCCCAGGTATTATGTTTTGATTTTTGCAGCGAAAAAATTTTATTTTGTCTGTACCCCATAGCTCTCTGCCAGCTTACGGAAAGCAGGAAGAGAACGAATCACCTTTTCTGTAGGCACACAGTAGGCAATCCGGAAATGTCCCGGGCAGCCAAAGCCGCCTCCGGGAACCAGCAGCAAATCATATTGCTTTGCTCTCTCGCAGAAGGCTACGTCATCCGGCTCCAGGGAACGGGGGAACATATAGAAGGTTCCATCCGGTTCTACGCAGGTAAAGCCAAGTTTTGTCAACTCCTTGTAGAGAATATTTTTATTGGTCTCATAGACAGATAAATCCGATGTGGCATCCAGGCATCTGGCGATGGTAAGCTGCATCAGAGACGGCGGACAGTTATGTCCGATCTCCCGGGAAATCTGTCCAAATACAGCCGATGCAATCTCAGCATCCTCTGCTGCCGGATTCACTGCCACATAGCCGATTCTCTCTCCCGGTATGGATAACGATTTACTAAAGGAATAACAGGTAAAGGTATTCTCATAGTAAGCTGCCACATAAGGGGCTTCCACTCCCTGGAATACCAGTTCTCTGTAGGGCTCATCAGAAATGATATAAATAGAATGGCCATATTCTTTCTGCTTTTTGCGCAGAATCTCTGCCAGGCGCTCCAAAGTGCCTGCAGAATAAACCACTCCGGAAGGATTATTGGGTGTGTTAATCAGAATTCCTTTCACACTGGGATTCAGTCTCTCGATGAAGGCATCAAAATCGATCTGAAAGCTCTCCACATCTGCGGGAACCACTACCAGGCGTCCGCCTGTTCCTTCTACATAAGGTTTGTACTCTGAAAAATAAGGGGCAAAGGTAACGATCTCCTCCCCCGGCTTTTCGATCACAGCCCGCAGCGCATGAGCCACTGCTCCTGCCGCGCTAACTGCCATAAAGATATGTTTTTCTTCATAATGCATTCCGAATCTGCGATTCAAGGACTCTGCCACTGCAATTCTGGCCTCGTCAATTCCCAATATAGGGCTGTAGCCGTGAACCGTTACATCATCCTTGGTCTCCAATATATCCCGAATGGCATCATTGACACAAGCCGGAACCGCCACACTGGGGTTTCCCAGACTATAGTCAAATACATTGTCATAACCCACTTCTGCCGCTCTTGTCTTCCCATACATGAATATTTTGCGAATCACATTTTCATGATTGGTCATTTCTACAAACCTGGCATTCAGCATTTTTTCTTCCCCCTGTCATAAAATACTCTGAGAGAAGTATACCATACCCTGCCACAGATTTCTATCAAAATCCGATGGCAGGGTATCTATTTCATTCTTTTTCTGTAATATATCCCTTGGCTGTCAAAAGCTCTGCGCACAGCACAGCTCCTCCGGCAGCGCCTCTCAGGGTGTTGTGGGAAAGACCCACAAATTTATAATCAAATACAGAATCTTCTCTCAGGCGTCCCAGGCTGACACCCATACCATTCTCGATCATGCGATCCAGAGCGGCCTGAGGACGATTGTCTTCCTCAAAATAGGTAATGAACTGTTTCGGCGCACTGGGGAGATTTAACTCCTGAGGTTCTCCTCTGAATGCTGCCCATCTCTCCAGAATTTCTTCCTTGGTGGGTTTTTTCTCAAAATTTACAAACACGGCTGCCGTATGTCCGTTGGACACAGGAACCCGCAGACACTGACAGGTAATCACAGGTTCTGTGGCAGGGACAATTTCTCCCTTTTCCGGGTCTACATGACCGAATACACGCAGAGGCTCCTTTTCTGATTTTTCTTCCTCTCCGCTTATGTAAGGAATCACATTGTCAATCATTTCCGGCCAGTCCTGGAAGGTCTTTCCTGCTCCGGAAATAGCCTGATAGGTGGTAGCTACCACCAGCTTAGGTCCAAATTCCTTTAAGGCAAACAAAGCAGGAGTATAGCTTTGAATGGAACAGTTAGGCTTTACAGCGATAAAGCCTCTCTTGGTTCCCAGACGCTTTTTCTGGTAAGCAATCACCTCTGCATGCTCCGGATTGATCTCCGGAATTATCATGGGAACATCGGGAGTCCAGCGATGTGCACTGTTATTGGAGACAACAGGGGTCTCTGTCTTTGCGTAGGCTTCCTCTATGGCGCGAATCTCATCTTTCGACATGTCCACTGCGCTGAATACAAAGTCTACATCTGCGGCTACTGCTTCTACCTCATTCACATTTTTTACAATGATAGATTTCACACATTCCGGCATAGGTGTGTCCATCTTCCAACGACCACCTACTGCTTCCTCATAGGTTTTGCCTGCACTGCGGGGGCTGGCTGCAATGGTAGTCACCTCATACCAGGGGTGATTTTCCAACAAAGAGATAAAACGCTGTCCCACCATGCCGGTACCGCCCAGTATCCCTACTCTCAATTTTTTACTCATACGTGTTCCTCCTCCGTTATATCCACAATATCACTTTTTCGTGCCGTGCAGATTTTGCCAAGATTATAGCATATATTCAAGGTTTTTCAAGAGACTTTTGCCAGGAAGGCTTCTGATCAACAAAAAAGACCCCGGTCAAAATACCGAGGTCCATCAGCTACTGGCCGGACTTGAACCGGCGACCTGCTGATTACGAATCAGCTGCTCTAC
>CAYMSZ010000090.1:0-5633 GCA_964393285.1 uncultured Lachnospiraceae bacterium
AGGGCGATATGCTGTTTTATCCCTCCGGCTTTCAGAAACCGGTGCGTGTCCAGGGAGCCTTCGTTTCCGATGGTGAAGTATCGGAGGTAGTGGAATATGTCAAAGCCCATAATACAGCAGATACCTACAGCAGTGCCATAGAGGCCCAGTTGGCCAGTATGGAGAATCAGGAAACGCCGGGAACGGCAGCTGCCGGCAATACCAACAACGGCAGAGATGAATATTTTGCAGAAGCAGGCCGGTTTATCATTGATAAGCAGAAGGCTTCCATTGGTATGCTGCAGAGAGTCTTTAAGATCGGCTTCAACCGGGCCGCCCGTATCATGGATCAGCTGGCAGAAGCCGGAGTGGTCAGTGAGGACGCCGGAACAAAGGCAAGAGAAATTTTGATGGATATGGCTCAGTTTGAAGAATTGCTTAATGAACTGGGAATGCAATAAAAGGAAACATATGGTGCAGGAGGAAAAACGCAGATGCAGCTAAAGAATATGTTACAAAAGCTTTCCTACCAATTACGGACAGGTGATATCAATACAGAAGTGACGGAGCTGATACTGGATTCCAGAAAAGCAGTGCCGGGGTGTGCCTTTGTAGCCCTAAGCGGCAGCAGAAGCGATGGCCATGCATATATTCCCCAGGTGGTGGAAGCCGGGGCAAGTGTAATCGTGGCAGAGAAAGAGGTTCCTCTCCCTGAGGGAAAAGAGGTGACCTATATTCTGGTGGAAAATTCCCGCGTGGCTCTGGCAGAATTATCGGCAGCCTGGTTTGGCTATCCTGCCGAAAGCCTGACTCTCATTGGCATCACCGGAACCAAGGGAAAGACTACCACCTCCGCCATGGTGACAGGGATTCTTCAGGCAGCAGGTGAGAAAGTAGGACTGATCGGTACCAACGGAGCCTATATCGCAGGGAAACGATATCCGACCCAGAACACAACGCCGGAATCCTATGAGCTGCAGTCTCTGTTTCGCCGGATGGTGGATGCAGGCTGCCGCTATGGAGTGATGGAGGTTTCCAGCCAGGGAATTAAGATGCACCGGGTAGATGGATTTACCTTTGATTACGGGATCTTTACCAATATTTCTCCCGATCATATCGGACCTGGGGAGCATGAGAACTTTGAAGAATATTTATATTATAAATCCCAGCTGTTAAACCGCTGCCGGGTATGTCTGGTCAATCGGGATGATGCCCATTATGAGGAGATTTGTGCCGGGGCTTCCTGCCAGGTCATTACCTTTGGCAGACATCCGGAGGCAGACTGGAGAACAGACCGGATCGATTATCTCACCCGCCACGGTTTTATGGGAATTGCCTTTCATCTCACAGGGGCAAAAAGCTATCGGTTAGAGGTGAACATTCCCGGTCTGTTTAATGTGTACAATGCCATGGCAGCCGCTGCCCTTTGTGAAGTCATGGGGATTCCCCAGGAGGCCATTTGCAAAGCCCTTCGCACCGTAACGGTAGATGGTCGAATGGAGATTGTATATGCCTCAGAAGACCTGGTGGCCCTGGTAGATTATGCCCATAACGCAGTCAGTATGGAGAGTCTTTTGTCCACCTTGCGGGAATATCAGCCCAAGCGACTGGTGTGTGTCTTTGGCTGCGGAGGAAACCGCTCCAGACTGCGCCGCTACGAGATGGGAGAGATCGGAGGCAGAATGGCGGATCTGTCCATTTTGACTGCGGATAATTCCCGTTGGGAAAAGGTGGAGGATATTTTGGCGGATATCCGTGTAGGCATGGATAAGACCCAGGGAGCATTTGTAGAGATTCCTGACCGGAGAGAAGCCATTTATTATAGTATTTCCCATGCCCAAAAAGGAGATATGATCGCCGTCATCGGAAAAGGTCATGAGGATTATCAGGAGATCTGCGGAGTCCGCAGTCATTTCCTGGACCGTGAGGAGCTGCAAAACGCTTTGACTCAGTACGGTTATCTGACAGAAAACGGGGGAAAGAAAGCATGAAATGCATGACAGCAGGAGAAATCGCAAAGGCCGTAGGGGGACAAATCCTGGCAGGAGATCCTGCCCTGGAGGTGACAGACATCTGTACCGATTCCCGTCAGTGCAAAGAAGGTGATCTCTATGTACCGATTCTGGGAGAGAGGGTGGATGGTCACCGATTCCTTACCTCAGTCATTTCCCAGGGAGCCGCAGCAGTATTTACCTCAGAACATACAAAGGAAGCGGTAGAAGCCATGAAACCGGAGGAAAGAGGGACGGCTGTCTGGATTCAGGTGGAGGATACCAGGATGGCACTGCAGCGGCTGGGAGGATTTTGCAGAAACCGTTTGCAGATTCCCTTTGTAGGCGTTACCGGCAGCGTAGGCAAGACCAGTACCCGATCCATGATTGCTACGGCCTTGTCCGGAGAAAAGCGTACCTTTCAGACAGCAGGCAATGCCAACAGTCAGATCGGGGTGCCCATTACCCTGAGCCGGGTTCCCGGGGAAGCAGAGGCGGCTGTGATTGAATTGGGAATGAGTCAGCCGGGAGAGATGGAGAAGATTGCAGCCATCGCCGGACTGGATGTGGCAGTTATGACCAATATCGGAATTTCCCACATTGAGCAGTTGGGCTCTCAGGCCAACATTCTTCGGGAAAAGCTCCATATTACCGATGGATTAAAAAAAGACGGCTATCTGATCTTAAATGGAGACGATCCGTACCTGAGAGGTCAGGGAGAGGAGCCGGTTCCGGAGCTGGATGCTTGTGTTGCCAGATTCCATACCTGTTATTACGGGTTACAGGAAGAGAATGATTATCGGGCAGTAAAAATAGAGGGAAAAGAGGGAAAGACCTGTTTCCAGCTGATCTATCACGGAGGTACTGTGCCGGTAGTCCTGCCTGTTATAGGACTTCATCATGTTCGGAATGCCCTGGCAGCCCTTGCCTGTGCCGATGTAATGGGACTCTCTGTAGAGATAGCGGCCAAAGCACTTTCTGGATTTTCCGGAGTAGCCCACAGACAGGAAATCCTGACATTGGATTCTCTGGGCATCACTGTGGTGGATGATTCCTACAATGCAAGTCCCGAGTCCATGGAGGCAGCTTTGACCACATTGAAACTTATGGAAGCAAAGGGCAGAAAAATTGCGGTTTTGGCAGATATGTTTGAGCTGGGACCCAACACAAAAGTCTATCATTTCCAGGTAGGAGAAAAGGCTGGCCGGATGGCGCCGGATCTGCTGATCACCGTAGGAGAGTTGGCCCGGGAAATCAGGGCAGGGGCTTTGTCTGTGAATCCGGATTTGCCTGTCATGTCCTTTGCGGATCGCTTCCAGATGGGAGAGTGGCTGGAAAAGAACCGAAAGCCGGGAGATCTGATTCTGTTCAAAGGATCTAACGGAATGAAATTATTTGAAATTGTAGAGAACTGGAAGAAAAGCCTATGAAATATGCCGGTGTCATTGTAGATATCCTTGGGGGAAAATTGGATAAAGTATTTACCTATGGAATTCCCCAACAGCTGGAAGAACAGATCTGTGTCGGGATGCAGGTGGTAGTACCCTTTGGCACCGGTAATCGACAGGTGGATGCCTATGTGGTAGAGCTGATGGATCGCTGCACCTTGGATGAAACAAAGGTGAAAGAGATTTTGTGTGTCAGCACAAAAGGAATTCCGGTGGAAAGTGAACTGATCCGTCTGGCATGGTGGATCAAGGAACAGTATGGCGCGTCTATGCTGCAATCCATGAAGACGGTCCTGCCGGTGCGCCAGACCATCCGGCAAAAACAACAAAAAAAGATTGGCTGGCACATACCGCCCTCAGAGCGTCAGTCTTATATGGACACCTTGCATCCCAAAAAAAATGCCGCTGCTCTGCGCTTGCTGACAGCGTTATGGGAAGAGGAGGAGCTGCCCGGACAAATCGTAGAGGAAAAACTCCATGTCAGCAGCACCACCCTGAAAAATCTTCAGGAAAAAGGAATCATCGAGATTCGGGAGGAAACCCACTACCGCAATCCTCTTACGGAAATCTGGAGGAAAGCAGAGAAGGAAGAAGGGAAGACTGTTGTCCTCAATGCCAGCCAACAGGCGGCAGTGGATGGCATTCTGGGAGATGATGAGAAAGGAATTCACAAAACCTATCTGATTCACGGCGTTACCGGCAGCGGTAAGACAGAGGTTTACATGGAGCTGATTGCAGGCGTTCTGGCAACAGGACGACAGGTCATCGTTCTGATTCCGGAAATTTCTCTGACTTATCAGACGGTCATGCGGTTTTACCATCGCTTTGGGGAGGAAGTCTCCATTTTGAATTCCCGCATGTCTGCCGGAGAACGGTATGATCAATTTCTTCGTGCAAAAAGAGGCGAAGTAAAGGTAATGGTGGGACCCAGATCCGCTTTGTTTACCCCTTTCTCCAATCTGGGCATGATTATCATCGACGAGGAACAGGAAGCCTCCTATAAAAGTGAATCGGTTCCCCGCTACCACGCAGTAGGTGTGGCAAAGGAGCGGGGAAGAATGGCAGGTGCCAGTGTGGTTCTGGGCTCGGCTACTCCTTCCGTAGAATCTTATTACGAAGTACAAAAAGGAGAATATGTCCTCTATCGTCTGCCCTCCAGAGCAGTGCCAGGCGCTGTCCTGCCGGAAGTAAAGGTCATTGATATGCGGGCGGAGCTGGAAGCCGGAAATAAGTCCATTCTCAGCAGAGATCTGGCAAATCTTCTTTCAGACCGACTAAAAAAAGGAGAACAGAGTATACTTTTTCTCAATCGAAGAGGATATTCCGGGTTTATTTCCTGCCGTTCCTGTGGAAAATCCATCCAATGTCCTCACTGTGATGTGTCATTGACATTGCATCAGGGAGGAAGGCTTGTGTGCCACTATTGCGGATATGAGACCTCTGCCCCCAAACGCTGTCCCAGTTGCGGCTCTCCCTATATTGCCGGGTTTGGCATCGGAACCCAGAAGGTGGAGACCATGGTAACCGCCCAATTCCCCCAGGCCAGAATTTTGCGGATGGATGCAGATACCACTGCGAAAAAAGGGGGACATGAGGCAATTCTTTCTGCCTTTGCCGATGAGAAGGCGGATATCCTCATCGGAACCCAGATGATCGTAAAGGGACATGATTTCCCCAAGGTTACCCTGGTGGGGATTCTGGCAGCAGATTTGTCTCTTCACAGCCCTACTTATGATGCGGCAGAGAGAACCTTTGACTTGCTGACCCAGGCGGCCGGCAGAGCAGGACGGGGGAATCTGCCGGGCCAGGTTTTGATTCAGACCTACAGCCCGGAGCACTACAGCATTCAGACAGCGGCCAGGCAGGACTATGAAGGCTTTTATGCCGAGGAAATCCCGTATCGACAGATGTTGCACTACCCTCCGGTCTATGCTATGATGACAGTCCTGTTTACAGCAAAGGATGAGAAAGCAGCGGAACGGACAGCCAGGGCCTGTGCAGAACTGGTAAGCCTGTATCCGGTAGAGATCATTGGACCATGCGATGCCGCCGTTGGCAAAATCAACGATACTTACCGCAAGGTAATCTATGTGCGTCATGGGGAGAGAGAAAAGCTGGTAATGATTAAAAATCGGCTGGAGCAGGCTGCACCCTGGAAGGAAGAACATCCGGAGGTTCAGGCACAGTTTGATTTTGCAGGCTCTCTGTAGGGGAG
>CAYMSZ010000090.1:5733-7197 GCA_964393285.1 uncultured Lachnospiraceae bacterium
ATAGAAAGAGTGAAGTGAGAAAAACAGGAGGACAAAAAATGAGTTTGCGTACCATTCGCGTAACAGGAGACGATATTTTAAGAAAAAAGAGTAAGGAAGTCAAGGAAATGACGCCGAAGCTGGCACAGCTTATCGACGATATGCTGGATACCATGTATGAGAGCCAGGGCGTTGGTCTGGCAGCTCCCCAGGTAGGAGTCCTGAAGCGTATTGTAGTCATGGATGTAGGAGATGGTCCTATTGTCATGATCAATCCGGAGATTATAGAACAGTCCGGCTCCCAGACCGGAATGGAAGGCTGCCTCAGTGTACCGGGAAAGGTAGGACAGGTAACCCGTCCCAACCATGTAGTGGTGAGAGCTTACGATGAAAATATGGAGCAGTATGAGCTGACCGGTACAGAATTGCTGGCCAGATGTATCTGCCATGAGTGCGCCCATCTGGATGGTATCCTCTATACGGATATTGTGGAGGGAGAACTCCAGGATGTAGAAGAGGAGGAGTAACATGAGAATACTGTTTATGGGTACGCCGGAATTTTCTGTGCCTACCCTTACCTGTCTGGCAGAGTCAAAACATGAGGTGATAGGTGTGGTGACCCAGCCGGATAAGCCCAAAGGACGGGGAGGAGCCATACAGTATCCTCCGGTAAAAACCAAAGCGCTGGAGCTTGGAATCCCCGTATATCAGCCTCCGAGAGTTCGGGCAGAGGAGTTTCTGTCTGTGGTAAGAGAGATGAATCCGGATGTGATTGTAGTAATTGCCTTTGGACAGATTCTGCCTCAGGCATTGCTGGACATTCCAAAGTATGGCTGCATCAATATCCATGCCTCCCTTCTCCCCAAGTACAGAGGAGCTGCCCCCATCCAGTGGGTGGTAATTGACGGAGAGAAAGAGACCGGAATCACCATCATGCAGATGGATGCAGGCTTGGATACCGGAGATATGCTGAAAAAACAGGTCATCCCCATTGAGGCAGATGAGACAGGAGACAGCCTCCATGACAAGCTAATGACGGCAGGAGGCCCACTGCTTTTGGAGACCTTAGAGGAGCTGGAGGCAGGGACAGCCAATCCGGTTCCCCAGACAGGAGAGAGCTGCTATGCGCATATGCTGGATAAAGCCATGGGAGATGTAGACTGGACCCAGGGAGCTGAAGTCATTGAGCGACTGGTGAGAGGTTTAAATTCCTGGCCCTGTGCCTATTCCTCCTGGAATGGCAAAACCCTCAAAATATGGAAAGCCTCTGTTCTACCGGAACAGGCAGTGACCGCTTCCACAGAGGATATGACGGCACCTAAGACCGGACAGATTCTGGCACTGGGAGACGGTATCTATGTAAAAACAGGAGACGGAATCCTGAAAATTGAAGAACTGCAGCTGGAGGGAAAAAAGCGGATGGAAGCAGAAGCCTTCCTCCGGGGAGCCCATATGCAGGTAGGAGATATGCTGACCCATAAATAA
>CAYMSZ010000091.1:0-7172 GCA_964393285.1 uncultured Lachnospiraceae bacterium
AATTCTAGCCTTATTTGAGCAAAATGTCAAGCAAACAATTCAAAAGATGGGCTAACCCTCTTCTCTTTTATTCCATGTCCTCCGAAGCGTCTTTCAAAGCCTCTGTCGGTGATTTTCCTGCAGCTACGGAAGCCTCTCCACCGGAAGGAAATACCTCCTGACGCACCCGATTCTCCACTTCCTCCATAATGGCAGCATTATCATGAAGGAACTGCTTGGCATTCTCTCGTCCTTGTCCGATCTTCTCTCCTTCATAAGAATACCAGGCGCCGCTCTTTTCAATTACATTATACTTGGCTGCCAGATCCAGAATATCTCCTTCTCTGGAAATTCCTTTACCAAACATGATGTCAAACTCTGCTTCCTTAAAAGGCGGAGCTACCTTATTTTTCACGACACGAACCCGGGTACGGTTACCGATGACTTCCCCACCCTGCTTCAGGGACTCGATCCGACGCACATCCAGACGAACAGAGGAATAGAATTTCAGGGCACGACCGCCTGTAGTGGTCTCCGGATTTCCAAACATAACACCAACCTTCTCACGAAGCTGGTTAATAAAGATGACGATGCAGTTGGAACGGCTGATGGCTGCTGTCAGCTTCCGCAAGGCCTGAGACATGAGTCTAGCCTGCAAGCCTACATGGGAATCTCCCATATCTCCATCAATCTCTGCCTTAGGAACCAAAGCTGCAACAGAGTCAATGACTACGATATCAATAGCACCGGAGCGAACCATGGTCTCGGCAATCTCCAACGCCTGCTCTCCACTGTCAGGCTGGGAAATGTAAAGGTTATCCACATCCACACCGATGTTCTTTGCATAAACAGGGTCCAGCGCATGCTCTGCATCAATAAATCCGGCAATGCCGTCTCTCTTCTGTGCCTCTGCCACCATATGAAGCGCCAGGGTAGTCTTACCACTGGATTCCGGTCCGTACACCTCTATGATACGTCCCCGGGGAACTCCACCCAATCCGAGAGCAATATCCAGGCTCAGGGAACCGGTGGGAATACATTCTATATTTAAATTGCTGTTGGAATCACCCAGTTTCATCACTGAGCCCTTTCCATATGCCTTCTCAATCTGTGAAAGTGCTGCTTCCAATGCCTTTTGCTTATCTTCTTTGGCCATACTACCGTCCTCCATTTACGAACTTATGTTCGATTTCTGTTTCATCATAGCTTACTTTGATGGGATTGTCAACTGTTTTCCTGTTACTTTAGGCTTGCATGGGATGATTGTGAGCGATGCGCTCCGATTCATAAATCCTGATTTTGAAATCACGAATGAGAGATGGCTTCAGTATACCTCAGTCGTGAAAAAAAGTAAATGTTTATGTTTTGGAATACAAACAAAGCAAAGAAAGGATTGACAAGTTTTTGAAAAGCAACTACATTGGATATAATTGAAAGGAGTATTTACCAATGACGAAAACACCTTTTGTTTCCCTGGAACAAATCCAGGAAATTACTCAGACGTATCCTACCCCCTTCCATATTTACGATGAAAAAGGAATTCGTGAAAATGCATTGCGGGTTTATGATGCCTTTAGCTGGAATAAAGGTTTTAAGGAGTATTTTGCAGTGAAGGCAACTCCCAACCCTTTTATTTTGAAGCTTTTGCAGTCCTGCGGCTGCGGCTGCGACTGCTCTTCTCTGACAGAGCTTATGTTAGCCAATGGCCTGGATTTCTCCGGCAGCGACATTATGTTTTCCTCCAATGTTACACCGGCAGAGGAGTATGCCTATGCCAGCAAAATCGGTGCTACCATCAATCTGGATGATATTACCCACATCGATTTTCTGGAAAACATCTGTGGGATTCCCGAAACCATCAGCTGCCGTTACAATCCGGGCGGTACCTTCCAGGTAACCACAGACATTATGGATAACCCCGGCGAAGCCAAATACGGTTTTACCACCGAGCAGATGTTTGAAGGCTTCCGCATTCTGAAGGCGAAAGGTGTGAAGAACTTCGGTATTCACGCATTCTTAGCCAGCAACACCGTTACCAATGAATACTATCCGGCTCTGGCCAAGGTATTGTTTGAGCTGGCTGTCCAGCTGAAGGAGCAGACCGGTGCCCACATTACCTTCATTAACCTGTCAGGCGGCATCGGAATTCCCTATCGACCGGATCAGGAGCCCAATGATATCTACAAGATCTCCCAGGGTGTGAAGAAGGTATACGATGAGGTTCTGGTTCCTGCAGGCATGGGAGATGTGGCTTTGTATACGGAGCTTGGCCGCTTTATGCTGGCTCCCTACGGTCACCTGATTACAAAGGTCATTCATGAGAAGCACACCCACAAAGAGTATATCGGTTGCGATGCCTGTGCCGCCAATCTGATGCGGCCTGCCATGTACGGCGCTTATCATCACATCACAGTTCTTGGGAAAGAGAACGAGCCTTGTGATCATAAGTATGATGTAACCGGTTCCTTATGTGAAAACAACGATAAGTTTGCCATCGATCGTATGCTTCCCAAGATTGACATCGGCGATTATCTGGTCATCCACGACACAGGCGCTCATGGCTTCTCTATGGGATACAATTATAACGGACGGCTGCGTTCTGCAGAGCTTTTGCTGAAAGAAGACGGTTCTGTCCAGCTGATCCGCCGGGCAGAAACCCCTAAGGATTATTTTGCCACCTTTGATTTCTGCAATATTCTCGATAAAGTAGAGATGTGATCTGATACTGCAAGCCTATAAAATGATGCCACAGGGGCAAAATATCTTTTGACTCCAAATCATAAAAATCTACAGTAAAAAAAGCTTCCCGGCAAACCGGTGATTCCTTGTCAATCCGGTTTTTGTGGGAAGCTTTTTCTTTTGGGGTCAAAATACCTTTTGACCCCAACATCATCTAATCCATCTACTGGAATCAGTCTACTGTCAGTACACGCAGAGCGTTGGTCAGGCCGCTTTCTCTGGTCTTGCCGATGTTCATTCCTGCTGTCAGGACAACCAGATCTCCGGGGTTAATGAGACCGCGGAGCTTTGCCAGCTCCATAGAGCTCTCGGCTATGGCATCACTGCCGTTCTGATAAGGTGCATAGACTGCCTTTACGCCCCATACCAGCTGGAGCTGACGCAGTACCTGCTCGCTGGGAGAGGTTGCAATAATGGCAGAAGCCGGACGGAATTTGGACACGATCTGAGGAGTATGTCCGGATACCGTAGGAGTAATGATTGCTTCTGCTTTCAGATTGTGAGCAGTAGCTACCGATGCATAAGCCACTGCAGCAGATACGCTGCGGCTCTGATGGCTGGATTTTGCCTGAAGCAGCTGTTCGTGATCCAGATGGAACTCTGTGCTTTCTGCAATCTGACTCATCATAGATACCGCCTCTACGGGATATTTGCCGTTAGCCGTCTCACCGGACAGCATAATGGCATCGGTACCATCATAAATGGCATTGGCTACATCTGTCACCTCTGCTCTGGTAGGACGAGGGTTACGAATCATGGAATCCAGCATCTGTGTTGCTGTGATAACAGTCTTGTAAGACTCGTTGCAGAAACGGATAATCGTCTTCTGCAGATAAGGCAGCTGCTCAGGAGAAATCTCTACTCCCATGTCGCCTCTGGCAACCATGATGCCGTCTGCTACCTTTACGATCTCATCAAAATTATCAATTCCCTCTTTGTTTTCAATCTTGGCGATGACTTTCATCTTAGAGCCATGAGCCATCAGGATTTCCTTGATTTCCAGAATGCACTCTGCTGAACGTACAAAAGATGCTGCAATAAAATCAAAGCCGTTCTCGATACCAAACAGAATGTCCTTTTTATCCTGTTCTGTCAGAGCAGGCAGACGAATCGGTACACCGGGTACATTGACACCCTTACGGGTTCCCAGTTCTCCTCCGTTCTCAATCTTGCAGCGGATCTCGGTGCCCTCTACCTCCAGCACATGGAGCTCGATGAGACCGTCATCGATCAAAATACGATCTCCTACCTTTACATCGGCAGGCAGTCCGGCATAATTGATATAACCGATCTTGTCATCTCCCTCAATCTCGCGGGTAGTCAGCGTATACTCCTGACCGGCCTGAAGGGTTACCTTCTTCATGCCGTCCTTCAGCATACCGGTACGAATCTCCGGTCCTTTTGTATCCAATAAAGCGGCTACAGGCACTTTCTTTGCTTCCCGTACGCGCTTGAGCATTTCAAATCTGGCCTTCTGCTCTGCATGATCTCCATGTGAAAAATTGAAACGAGCTACGTCCATTCCATGATCAATCAACGCGCCCATGATTTCTTCGCTGTCTGATGCAGGTCCCAGTGTGCAGATAATCTTTGTTCTCTTCATACTCTTTTTGTCTCCTTTGTTCTGTAATAGTGTTGCGCATCTTTCCCCCAATTATTCTGCCCATTTGAAACCACCTTCTTCTGCCAGTCTGTTATCTCCTGTTTATGATTTTTTGCTTGTTACATGCTGATGTGTGTACAGATGGTCCATGCAATACTCATAACCACCCTCGCACTTGGAACAAAAACGAAATTCCATATCCGGATCGTCCTTCTCCGTCTTGCCGCAGACTGCGCACCGATGCTTCGGCATATTCACTGCAGCAGACTGGATTTTCTGAGCCTGTATTGATTTTTCTTTAAATTCCCTGCGAACCTGACGCTGTTCTCTGGTAGGACGGAGGTTTTTCCGATACATATACCAGAACAGTACAAAATTCAAAACAGAGAAAATAGCAGCGATACTGTTAGGCGGGTAAGCCGGGACTCCCAGGCTTATCAGGCGAAGGGATATCATAGGATTGATATACCAGGCGAGACCGCCGATAATGGTGACCAGAAAATAAATGCCGTCGATAATTCCCAGCCACTTTGCCTTAATGGGTATGACAAAGAACAGCAGAAAGCGGCTTTCGGAAAATTCTGTCACAAAGGCAAAGAACAGGGATAAATTCAAATAATAGGTACCCACCGTAAAGCTCTGTCCAAAAAGGAAATAGGTAACGGCAGCGGCCACTATGTTAAAGAAAATACCACTCACCATGTAAAGATTGAAAGCAAAAGTCCCCCATCTCCGTTCCAGGGTAGACCCCATGATATAATAAACATAGATTGAGAGAAGCACAAACAGCAGATTGTCGCTGGGCGGATACACAATAAATGTAATCAGCCTCCATATCTGTCCCCGCAGCACTGCCCCAAAATCCAATGCCAGATATTCCAGGAATTCCGGTGCCGTCAGACTTATGATCTCACCGATTCCGTAGGCAACGGAAACATACAGCATCAGATTGGAAACTGCGTATCTGCCGAATCTTCTCTCCAGTCTTCTCATCCAGTTCATCTGTTTTCTTCCTTTCCCCATCAATCTTCACCTATTATAGAGAGCAGTTTTTTGTTTGTCAAACAGATTCCGGCATATAAATCATTTGTTACAAAAAAATTCAGGATTCAGAGGGATTACTGTTTACTTTTTTATTTATTCTTTTATATGTTCTTTATTTTGTTAACAATAATTTCAGGATTTTTTTCTGGATTTTTTTCTTGAATTCTGCGTTCAAAAGCCTTACACTATTACAATATTGTGTTTTTACGCGAAATGCAAGAGTTTATTCCATTTTTTTACATTTTATTTACACTTTTCCGCATATCCAGCGGTTTTTCGCGCATAGACATCATATGATTTCAATCTTCAGAAGGGACCTACTTTATGCAACAAACTTTTACCTATGATCGGTTAGGAATCGACATCGGTTCCACTACCGTAAAAATTGCAATTTTGGATTCTAAGAATCGTCTTCTTTTTTCCGATTATAAAAGGCATTATGCCAACATTCAGGAAACCCTGGCCAGTCTGCTGCAAAAAGCGCAGGCAAAGCTGGGAGAGATTCAACTGTTACCGGTCATCACCGGTTCCGGCGGTCTGTCATTGGCCGACCATTTACATATTCCCTTTGTTCAGGAAGTGGTAGCTGTAGCTACCTCTCTGCAGGATCATGCCCCTCAGACAGATGTAGCCATTGAGTTAGGCGGCGAAGATGCCAAGATCATCTATTTCACAGGCGGCATCGAGCAGAGAATGAACGGCATCTGCGCCGGTGGTACCGGTTCTTTTATTGACCAGATGGCATCTCTGTTACAGACAGATGCTGCCGGTCTGAATGAATATGCCAAGGATTATAAGGCAATCTATCCCATTGCCGCCCGCTGCGGCGTATTCGCCAAATCTGATATTCAACCTTTGATTAACGATGGTGCTACCAAAGAGGATCTGGCTGCTTCCATTTTCCAGGCAGTTGTCAACCAGACCATCAGCGGTCTGGCCTGCGGCAAACCCATTCGGGGGAATGTGGCATTTTTAGGTGGTCCGCTGCATTTTCTGACAGAACTGAAAAATGCTTTTATCCGCACCCTGCATCTGGCACCTGAAAATGTTATTGCACCGGAGCATTCTCATTTGTTTGCTGCCATTGGTGCTGCCATGAACGCTTCTGCCGATACCTGTGTGTCGATTGGTCAGCTGTATGAGCAGCTCCATCAGGGCGTGCAAATGTCTGTAGAGGTTAAGCGTCTGACTCCCCTCTTCACCAGTGAGGAGGACTATCAGGCGTTCCATGATCGTCATGCCAAGCATATGGTAAAGAAAGGAAGCCTTGCCAATTACAGTGGCAACTGCTACCTGGGTATCGACGCCGGTTCTACCACCACCAAGCTGGCTATCGTAGATGAAGAGGGTACTTTGCTGTATTCCTTCTATCGCAATAATAACGGCAGTCCTCTGGCTACCACCATAGACGCCATGAAGGAAATCCGGGAGCTGCTTCCCGAGACAGCCCATATTGCCTACTCCTGCTCCACCGGTTACGGTGAGGCATTGTTAAAGTCAGCTCTGTTGCTGGATGAGGGAGAGGTAGAGACCATTGCTCACTATTATGCTGCTTCCTTCTTTGATCCGAAGGTAGACTGTATTCTGGATATCGGTGGTCAGGATATGAAGTGTATCCATATTAAAAACCAGGCCGTAGACAGCGTTCAGCTCAATGAGGCCTGTTCTTCCGGCTGCGGTTCTTTCATTGAAACCTTTGCCCATTCCCTGGGTTACAGTGCTGCTGATTTTGCCAAGGAAGCTCTCTTTGCCGAGAATCCTACCGATCTGGGAACCCGCTGTACCGTATTTATGAACTCCAATGTGA
>CAYMSZ010000092.1:0-7111 GCA_964393285.1 uncultured Lachnospiraceae bacterium
ATGGATAAAGAATAGCAGGGAAATGTTTTTCACATGTTTTTGTTTTGTTGCTGAATTATTAAAAAAGGAGGCAGTTACTGACCGCCTCCTTTGTTTCGTTTGTTCTTTTTTTGATCTTATACTTCCGGATACTGCCTGCAAACCGGAGCATTGGCCTGGGCTGATTCCTCATCATACCAGATCAGATTGTTGCCTGTGGTTTTGTCAAACAACTGAATGAGTCTGGGCTGTGCGCCGAAAGCTATGGTATTTCCGGCAGACACATCCATGGACAGATCTACCGTCGGCAGTACCATAACCACTTCATTTTCACCGCACCTGGTGTGAAGGTTTACCTCCGAGCCTAACATCTCCGAAACTTCAATCGTGGCCGACAAGCCTCCTTCTCCTACCAGGATATGCTGAGGTCGAATTCCACAGATAATGGGGCAGGGCTCCTGATGATTCTCCTGTAACGCTTTTTGCTGGAAGGGATCCAGTCGAAATGCCACTCCATGGATATTGGCATAGTAGACTCCATCCTGCAGCTCCAGCTTGCAGTCCTGGAAGAAATTCATCACCGGCATCCCGATAAAACCTGCCACAAAAAGATTCACAGGTTGATTGAATACCTCCTGGGGAGTACCGATCTGATTTACATAGCCATCTTTCATAATCACGATACGATCTCCCAGGGTCATGGCCTCTGTCTGATCGTGGGTCACATACATAAATGTGGTATCAATCCTCTGACGAAGCTTGATAATCTCTGCCCGCATCTGATTGCGTAGTTTGGCATCCAGATTGGAGAGAGGCTCATCCATCAAAAATACCTTCGGATCTCGAACCATAGCCCGACCAATGGCTACACGCTGACGCTGTCCTCCGGATAACGCCTTGGGCTTGCGATCCAGATATTCCGTAATATCCAGAATCTCTGCTACCTCCCGCACCTTCTGGTCTATGACATCTTTCGGCATCTTTTTCAGCTTCAAAGAAAATGCCATATTCTCATAAACGCTCATATGGGGGTACAAAGCATAGTTTTGAAATACCATGGCAATGTCCCGGTCCTTGGGTTCTACATCATTGCACAGCTTGCCATCAATGTATAGCTCTCCTGCTGTAATTTCTTCCAGACCTGCCACCATGCGCAAGGTGGTGGACTTGCCACATCCGGAAGGTCCTACCAATACGATGAACTCCTTGTCCTTGATTTCCAGATTGAAATCATGAACGGCAGTCACCTTATTATCATAGACTTTCTTCAGACCTTTGATTACTACCTCTGCCATATCTGGACTCTGATGACCCGGCCTCCGCCCTGATCATCTCGCAGCCACCCATAGGGTGCGCCGCCTTACGACAGGTCTCCACACTGCCGCACCGCGAGTCTGCGGATGATTCATGCCTCCTTTTTTCCATGTATCCCTGTCATTTTGTGGAGTGGCAGGAACCTGTATAGTATGTATGATTTAAAGGTCTAAAGGCTTTGTACAAAAAGACTTTTGACCCAATATCATTATGTATGCGCCCCTGTTATTCTTTCTATAAACAGGTTCCTCCCACAGGACGGATGGAGAGGACATGACAGCTTCCTGCTCCCAATACCGCTTCCACCTCTGCACGGAAGGTTTCCAGCATATCTAGGGGAACAAAAGCCTGAATGGTACCGGCGAAGCCTCCTCCATGAACCCGGACAGCTCCCGTACCTCTCAGTGCCTGCTTTGCCACGGCAATGGCAACAGCCATATCCTGATGTGTTGTGTATCCGGCAGGAATTACATTCTGCAGGTACTCCCAGCTGCTCTGCCCGGATTCCTGTACCAGACGGAGGAATCCGTCAAAATCTCCTGTCTGGAGTGCTGCCACCTGTTTCACAACCCGCTCATTTTCTTCGTAGAAATGGAAGGCTCGCATAACTGCACGATCCCCACAGCACTTGCGGCACTCCGGCACATGGGTCAAAAAAGTCTCATAGGGCACATCCCGTAAAACCTCTGCTCCGCATACCCTGGCTACGGCCTTGCACTCTCCCGGTATAGCGGCATATTCTTCCGTCAGGTCTGCATGATCTGCCCCGGAATCCAGAATGCACAATGCCAATCCGGCCTTTGAGAAATCTAACTCTACAGGCTGTACCACAGGCTGTGCCGGATTTGCAAAATCAATGGTCACAATGCCGCCTACACTGGAAGCCATCTGATCCATCAGACCGCAGGGCTTTCCGAAATACACATTCTCTGCCCACTGCCCGATCTGAGCAATCTCTATGGCTGATATCTTTCTTTCTCCCATACACAATTCATTGAGTATGGTTCCTATCAACACCTCATACGCTGCGGAGGATGAGATCCCACTTCCTTTTGGTACATTGGACAATACATAGATATCCAGACCTGTCAATACCGCTCCTCTGTGGGAAAATGCTGCGCAGATTCCTCTCACCAGTGCCTGACTGGTTCCGGCCTCTTCTGCTCTGACTTCAAAATCCCCCAGAGGGATGGTGAAAGGCTCATATCCCTCACTGGTTACCCGCAGCTCTCCTCTGTCATGAAATGCCACTGCCGCAATCATATCCAGATTTACACTGCCTGCCAGCACTCTGCCATGCTGATGGTCTGTGTGATTTCCCCCAATCTCTGTCCGTCCCGGTGCAGAAAACAGCGCCAATGTTTCATGTCGTCCATAGGTCTCCTCCAACCCTGTCATGGCTTGTTGGTACCGTTCTATGTAAGAAACCGCATCCTGTTTGCTGCAGCAGTACAGACTGCCTATTTTTTCTCTGTAATCCTCTGTCTTCCACGCCTGTTCCCATGCTTCTATGGTTTTCATTCTAGTGTTCGTTCCCCTCTCCCTTTTTGTTTTGTCTTACCTGTTATTGCTTTTTTCATCATAACAAATGCCTTTTCATTCTGCAAGTGAAAAGGCATTTCTTCATAAAACCTTATGAAATTTGTTAGTTTTGGTTGCTTCTCACGAAATTGGGAGTGCTGCAAAAATTGCAGCACTCCTAAAATTTCATGTTTTACTTTTGACTAATAATATGTTTTGCTGCAATTGCCCCGGATGTCCACGCATATCCCTGTGTCCAGCCAACTCCTTCATAGTAAGGATAGCTGAAATATCCGCCGCTATCCTGACCTGCAACGTACAAACCTTCGATAGGCTGATAATCTTCATTCAGTGCCTGCATATTCTCATTGACACGGATACCATTGTATGTACCATCAATGGCAGAGATCACCTTGACTGCATAATAAGGCCCATTGTCCAAATCAGGCATCATATCTGACCGTTTTCCAAACAAAGGATCCTCTCCTGTTGCCAGTACCTGCTGATACTCTTCTATGGTCTTCTGGTAAATTTCCTGATCTGTAAAGCCGATCTCCTGGCCTAACTCTTCCAGAGTATCTGCCTTCCATGCCTCCCCAGCCTCCAGAGCTGCTTCCATCTCGTCATTTAATGTGTAATAAGAAGGAACCAGAATACGAGAACGCAGGCTCAGGCTCTGGATGGTATCTTCAGACAAGACGCCCCACAAACCCTTTTCTACCATTGCATCTAGCTGATCCTGTGTGAATATGATATAGGCATAGCCAACACGTCGTAGAGCTGATGCACCATAGGATAACGCCTGAGTTACAAAGAACTCCTCATTGACAAAACGCTCTCCTGAGGGATCCAATGCCAGGAAACCTGCCTGATTAATAAACTTCATGTATCCCGCATAGAAATCTACATTTTTATTGCTACAGAATTCTGCCAGATGAGGTGATATCTCGTCTGACAAAGATGCACCAACTGCCAGACACATATTGATTCCATCACCTACATTGGTGGACAATCCATTCAGATAAAAATTATCGTGACCGAAATATTCGGTAAGCATCTCATCATTACCGCCAAAACCTCCGGTGCAAACCAAAACATTATCTGCATGAACTGTCACTTTTGTTCCATCCTGCTTTACCGCTTCTACTCCTGTAACACGATCTCCCTCTGTGATCAGAGACTGTGCTGTTGTTTCCAACATAACATTGATACCGGAAGGAATAATAAACTGCTCATAAAGCACATTAAACTTATCCGTGCCCTTTCCTGTATCGTGTGCGGTTACGCCTACCTTTGTAATACCCGGATTATCCGTTTGATCCCAGTAGCTTTGAATTTTATCTGCTACTTCTGCACTATTTAATAAAACATTATATACCAACGGAGCATTGGCACGCCACTTACAAAAATCCATCAATTCGCGGAAAGCGCTGTCTACTGTATAGGTATCTACTCCTGCTTCTTTCTGCTGTTCTGACTGAATTGCCGCAAGGCCTGTGGAGCATACAGATGTGCCACCCAGCTTACCACATTTCTCCAGAACCAGTGTATCCACTCCTGCTTCCATCGCCTCGATAGCTGCCATAGTACCTGCTGCACCTGCACCTACAATAACCAGTTCCACATTATATTCTTCTGTTTCTGTGGATTTTTCTGTGGCCTGATTAAATCCGGCCAAATCTGCTCCTGCCTCTTTTAACGCTTGTGACACACCTGTCAGAATCGCCTGGCTAGTCAACGTTGCACCTGTCACAGTATCTACTGCAAGAGACTGCTGTTCTACAATAGCTGCCGGAATTCTTTCAATACAAGGCTCAATAAATCCTGGTGTGTCTGAGCAATCTACCACTTCCACCGACAGAATGCTTGTTTCATCTACTGTAACTTCTACCTGCGTCGGAAGGATGATCGCCGGGGAGCCAAATCGTTCTCCCTCAATAGTTCCTTCTTTCCACTTGCCATAGGCCTCTCCGGTATAAGTACCGGGAGTCATATGCTGCTCGACAGTTACCGTCTGCTTCTCCAATGTCGCACCACTGTCTGCCAATGCACTTGCTGCAGCTTCCAAAATAGCATTACTGGTTCTGGTCGCCCCGGAAATTCCGTCTATCTCCACAGAATTGGCTGCTACCATGGTCTGAGGCATTAATTCCAGTGCTCTTCCTCCCACTTCAGGAGTTTCATCTTCCCCTGTTGCTGTCACTGCCGTCAAAACACCATTTTCCAAGGTTAGGGTCACCTTTACCTCTCCTTGAAATCCTTGCGCTGTTCCTTCAAATGTACCCGTCACACCAGTCTTTTCCTGGGTTGACTCTGTGACTGTGTTGTCTACCGTATTATCTACCGTAGCCGACACATCTCCATTTTGCGTACTACAGCCTGCCATAGGTAAAATAAGGCATAAAGCCATAGCAACTGCTGCAACACGTTGTTTCCTCGTTACCATATTTCTCCCCCTTTACAATGTAAATATTACATAACGGCACAGATTCCATTTACCGTCACGTTAATATCTTATCACTTAAAGTAACTTTAGATTCAAGGGGAAATTATATATTTTAGCAACTAACTGCGTTCTTCCATTTCTTGAACAGGGATCCAATATTCATAATAAACTGCTTTTGGCATGATCTGTCCATCCTGACAATGGGATTCTCCTACTTTCACCAGACATCTTCCCACTGCATCTCCTGCAATCTGCAAATGATGTTTCTCAGTATAAATCTTTACATGTTCCATAAGAGGAGCGTCCTCACACAGCTTGGTCACCGTATGAATACAGTTCTTATATTGAATCCTTGTTACTTTTCCCTGCATTGGAAGATTCAACTGGGAACCCATCCTCTCTTCTATGCAGTAACCACTTTTTCTCTCCATGTCCTCATCAGCTTCTAAAATTGCATCGGCCGATACCACAGATGCACTATAAACATACATCAAATTCTGCAGCCATACCTGTGTTACCTGTTCCATTTCTTTTGAATCGTCTAATTTTTGTCCAATCTGATCGATTAAAAGCCAAAGGCACGGCGATGATTCCTCCACACATTGATACAGCAAATCTTTTATTTTATTCAGGTCTGTCTGATGTTGCTGCAATGCTGCTTTTCGCTTTTCCATGGCATCAATCTCTTTTTGCAGTGCTTTTTCTTTTTCCATTACCATATTTTTGATCTGATCCGGCTCCTCACAGGAAAATAATTCCTGGATCTCTTCCATTCCAAAGCCAAGATCATGGTATCTTCGAATGCTTGACAACCATTTCAGATTTCTTGTCTGATATCGCCTGGTACTAGAGGATTCCTCTCTTGTAGAAACCAAGAATCCCTGTTCTTCATAAAATCGCAATGCCTGAGTTGTAATACCGAATCGTTTTGCTAACGTCCCAATTTTGTAGTACATCTCTATCCCCTTCTCTTTTTACCTTTTCCTGCCCATTGCCTTTTATTTCTTTATTGCAACAAATGCCTTTTCATTCTGCAAGTGAAAAGGCATTTCTTCATAAAACCTTATGAAATTTGTTAGTTTTCTTTCCAATGAAGCCTGTGAAGTTCTCCTGCTGTCTGCATTCCGGAAAAGTTATGCTGACGCAGCACTTCATATACCATGATTGCTACGGAATTGGATAAATTCAGAGACCGGATGTCTGCATTCATGGGAATGCGAACGGTGTGATCCTCATACTCCACCAGAATTTCCTCCGGGATACCTGCACTCTCTTTTCCAAACATGATATAGCAGTTTTCCTCATACGCCGCTTCCGTATAAAGGTGATGAGCTTTGGTGGTTGCCATATAGAGGTGATCTTTGGCTTCCGGATTTTTTGTCAGGAAATCCTGAAAATCCTCATAAACCGTCACATCCAGGTTTGCCCAATAATCCATTCCTGCCCTGCGCAGATGTTTCTCATCCAGCGAAAAGCCCAGGGGCTTGATGAGATGAAGCCTGGTGCCGGTGGCTACACAGGTTCGTCCAATATTTCCGGTATTTGCCGGGATTTCCGGCTCATGTAATACGATGTTTAACATTCCTTACCTCGTCTTTTCCCGATCCAGCTTCTCCACGAAATGCTGTACCCGTCCCAGAGCTTCTTTCAGATCCTCCAAAGAATAGGCATAGGAAATACGAATAAATCCTTCTCCGCAATCTCCGAAGGCTGTACCAGGCACTACCGCTACTTTTTCTTCCATCAAAAGCCTGGTGGCAAACTCGTCACTGGTCATACCAAACCGGCTGATATTGGGGAAAATATAAAAGGCGCCCTTTGGCTCAAAACACTTCAGGTTCATTTCTTCCA
>CAYMSZ010000093.1:0-6989 GCA_964393285.1 uncultured Lachnospiraceae bacterium
GGCAACTCCATCCTGATTAAGCTGAACCAGATCGGTTCCATTTCCGAGACTCTGGAGGCCATCAAGATGGCTCACAAGGCTGGCTATACCGCTGTTACCTCTCATCGTTCCGGTGAGACTGCTGACACCACCATCGCTGACCTGGCTGTAGCTCTGAATACCGGCGAGATCAAGACCGGTGCTCCCAGCCGTTCCGAGCGTGTTGCCAAGTACAACCAGCTGCTGCGTATCGAGGAAGCTCTGGGCGATGCTGCTGTATATCCCGGCATGAAGGCTTTCAACGTAAAGTAATTTAGCACTTCAGGCATATGACGCCTGCAGGCGTATGAAAATAGGGCTGTCATACTGACTCTTTGGTATGGCAGCCCATTTTTTAGGAAGGAATCGAATATGACATTAGAAGAACAGGTTTTTAGCTTAATTACCGATCCTAAACTGACATTCCGTGAGCGTATCATAGAATTATCCAAGGCAGCGGACAATGTGCTGCATCCCTTTACTTTTACCGACGAAACTCAGAAATTATTGGATGAAAAGGTGATCTTTCCCATGTTTGAGGGAAATGCTCCCTTCCGCCCCAGATACTGTGTGCCGGACTATCCTTTATATATGAAACAGGGCAGCGAATTTCTTCAGCTGGACCCTCCTACGGACATCTGGACTGCCATCGGCAATCTCATGTGTCTGTATCACAATATGACAGGAGCAGGAGCTCTGCCTGTCTATGCAGGCTGTCTGGATGAGCTGCTGGATCCCTTTATTCAGGATGAGGATGAGGCCAGAAAGGCCATTAAGATCCTTCTGGAGCATATGGATGCTACCAATGGAGATGCCTTCTTCCACGCAGATTTAAGCGGACATGATAACAAAGCAGCCAGATTGCTGTTAGAGGTATCTGCTCAGATGAAGCGTCCTTGCCCTAATATGACGATTCTTTATCGGGAGGATACTCCCGATGATCTGGCATTGGCAGCCATCCGGGCAGGCTTTGAATGTGCCAAGCCCAGCTTTGCCAACGATGCCATGTACCGCGCCGATGCCGGTGATTATGCCGTGGTAAGCTGCTACAATACTTTGCCCATCGGCGGCTCCGGCATGACCCTGGTTCGTCTGAATATGCAGTACCTGCCCCGTCTGGCTTCCTCCAAGGAGGATCTGCTGGAAAGAGTGATTCCCCTGGTGGCAAAGAGTACCTGTGAGGTCATTGACCAGAGAACCCAGTACATGGTTGATACCTGTCACTATTATGAAAATACCTTCCTGACCAAGGAAGGACTGATCCATAAGGACAAGGATCATATGATCGGTATGTTTGGCTATGTGGGTCTGGCAGAATGCGTCAACGGCATTCTCCATGCCACAGAATTATCAGATAAATACGGTCATGGCCAGGAGGCAGATGATCTGGGAGAGGCCATTATGGATAAGCTCTATGAGTGTATCCAGACCTATGAGCCGAAATACGGCAAGATCCAGCTTCACGCCCAGGTAGGCGTCATGGAGGATAAGGATTGCTCCCCCGGAGGCCGGATTCCTATCGGCGATGAGCCGGAGCTGTATCCCCACCTTCTTCATTTTGCCAGAATGCACAAGCATTGCGTGGCAGGCTGTGGCGATATCTATCCCTTTGATGAGACAGCACAGAAGAACCCGGAGGCAGTCCTGGATGTGATCAAGGGAGCCTTTGCTATGGGAGTTCGTTATTTCTCCTTCTATTCCAATGATACCGATGTGGTTCGAATCACAGGTTATCTGGTGAAGAAATCCGACATTGAGAAATACAGCAGAGGGGAGCAGACTCTCCATGATGCTACTGTATTAGGAAAAGGCATTACCGAGGGATTGGGTCTGCTGAATCGAAAGGTAAACACCACCACGAATCTCTAATGGTTGGGAGGAATGAATCATGGGTTTTCGCGCCCTGTTTCGAAAAATCAGAAGAGGAGTCCTGCTCTTGATCTGTGCAGGATTTCTTCTGATTTTGTATGTAAATCTGACCATGTATGATGGTACCAGAGAGAAGATCGTCTCAGGGGATGTGCTGTCAGACTACGATGCTGACTGTATTCTGGTTCTGGGAGCCAGTGTCAGGGAAAACGGCAGTCCGTCTCTCATGCTGAGAGATCGTCTGGATACATCCATTGGTCTTTACGAGATAGGTGTCAGTGACAGACTTCTTATGAGTGGGGATCATTCCAGTCCCTACTATGATGAGGTCACTGCCATGAAGTCCTATGCTGTGGAGGCAGGAATTCCTTCTACAGATATTTTTCTGGACCACGCCGGTCTTTCTACCTATGAGAGTATCTACCGGGCAAAGTATGTCTACGGGGCCCAAAGGATCGTCATTGTCACCCAGTCATATCATCTGTATCGGGCTTTGTATCTGGCAGATGCCCTGGGTCTGGAAGCAGTAGGAGTTTCCTGCGATACGGTCCGCTACAATGGACAGATTCTGCGGGATGTAAGAGAAGTGGCAGCCAGAGTAAAGGATTATTTTTACGGGATTCTAAAGCCGGAACTTCCCATTCAGGAGGATCCAGTTTCTCTGGAGGGAAACGGCGATGACACCAATGAGCCTTAGAATGGCAGGAAAAACAAACAAAGGAGCACAACATGCTGACAGCACCTGTGAATAAGATCATACCGTTCAGTGTAGTGGACGGTCCCGGAAGCCGTATGAGTATTTTCTTTCAGTCCTGCGACTTTCGCTGTACCTACTGTCATAATCCGGAGACCCAGCGCCTGTGTGTAGGCTGTGGTAAATGTGTGGAAGCCTGTCCTGCAGGGGCTTTGTCCTGGCAGAAAGAGGACGACAGACAGGTAAAGGTGAGCTGGGATAGTAAACGGTGTTGCCTATGCGATACCTGTCTGAAAGTGTGTCCTCACTACAGTTCTCCCCGCATTCGCCAGATGACGGTGGAAGAGGTTATGACGGAGGTCAGAAAATCTCTGCCCTTTATCCAGGGCATTACCGTATCCGGCGGAGAGTGTACCTTGCAGGAACCCTTTCTGGTAGAGCTGTTCCGGGAGGTAAAAAAATATGGCAAAACGGCATTTTGTGATACCAACGGACAGAAGGATTTTCGCCGGATGGAGGAGCTGACTGCCGTTATGGATCAGGCAATGCTGGATGTGAAAGCCTGGGACGAAGATGCCCATATAAAACTGACGGGTCAGAGCAACCAGACAGTCCTGGCAAATCTGGAATATCTGGGAAGCCTGGATAAGCTTTACGAAGTACGGACAGTAATCGTACCGGACTTTTTACCCAATGAAGAGACGGTAGATCAGGTCAGCCGGGTCATCCGTCATTTTCCCCATTGTCGCTATAAGCTGATTCAATTTCGTCCCTTTGGCGTCCGGGGAGAGTTATCGGAGCATCAAAGCCCCTCGAAAGCCTACATGGAACAGCTGGAGGCTCTGGCAAGAAAAAATGGCGTTCAGGATATTATTTTGACCTGAAAACAGACGGATATATGAGAGATTTTGTCACCGGAAAAAGGAGATTTCTATGAAAACGCTTTTAAAACACGCAATGATACTGACCATGGATGAGACCGGAGTGGTATACACAGATGGCAATCTGGTATTTGAAGAGGACCGGATTCTCTATGTAGGAAAAGATCCTGTAGAGGAGGCAGACTGTGATGAGGTCATAGACCTGACAGGTAAGATCGTTATGCCGGGTCTGGTCAACACCCATGTACATACCTCTCAGCAGCTGGCCAGAGGACTGGCAGACGATGTGGATCTTTTGACCTGGCTCCATGATCGGATCTGGCCCTATGAGAGCAACATGACGGAAGACGATTCCTATGTTTCCACCCTGTTCTGCGCAGCAGAGCAGATCAAAGCCGGCGTCACTGCCATTGCAGAGCCTGGCGGTCAGTATGTATCCGGCATGGCAAAGGCCATTGAGGAAGCCGGTATCCGAGCCAAATTAGCCAATTCTGTTATGGACTGCGGGGAAGGTCTCCCTGCCTCCTGGCAGCATACCACAGAGGAAGAGATTGCCAGACAGCTGGAGGATATCCGGAAATTCCACAAAACTGCCGATGGCAGAGTGGAGGTATGGTTTGGCATCCGCACCATTTTCAATGCCACTGACGAGCTGCTGCTGCGAACCAAGGAGCTGGCAGACCAATATCAGGTAGGCATTCATATGCACGTAGCAGAGGCCAAATCAGAGGTGGATTTTGTCCAGGCAAAGCTGGGAGTTCCTACGGTAACCCATTTGCGGGATATTGGCTTTCTGGGAGAAAATCTTCTGGCAGTCCACACGGTGTGGCTGACCAATGAAGAGGTAGAAATGTTCCGGGACTACGGGGTAAAGGTATCCCACGATCCGGCATCTGCCATGAGAGTTCTGGGCTTTGCCAAGGTACCTCGTATGCTGAAGGAGGGAATCTGCGTCTCCATCGGTACCGATGGCGCTCCCACCAACAACCGGATGGACATGGTAGATGAAATGTGGCTGACTTCTCTGATCCATAAGGGCTGGCGCCTGGATTCCACTGTAGTAAAAGCACAGGAGATTCTTCGCATGGCCACCATAAACGGTGCCAGATGTCTCCTGGACGGGGATCTCTATGGCAGCCTGGAAGCAGGAAAGAAAGCGGATCTTATTATCATCAATCCGGATTCTGTAGGAATGCAGCCTATGCATGATCCCATTGCCAATCTGGTAACCTCCATGCATTCTACCAATGTAGAGAGTACCATCTGCAACGGAAAATGGCTCATGAGAGACCGGAAGATCCTCACCTTTGATGAGGAGGCTGTGCTGCAGGAGGCCAAGGTAAGAGCTGCTGCCATCCGCAGTCGGGCAGGCATCCGGATGCCGGATCGCTTTCCCATGGAATAAGAAGAAGGAGTGTATGACATGTTAAAAAAAATAGGCAGAAATGATCCCTGCTGGTGTGGCAGCGGGAAAAAATATAAAGCCTGCCATATGGAGTTTGACGATAAGATTCATCGCATCCATCAGGCAGGACATATCGTACCCAATCGTAAGCTCATCAAAAATGAAGAGCAGATCGCCGGAATCAAGGAGAGCTGCAAGATCAATATTGCGGTTCTGGATGAGATTGAGAAACAGATCCATGAGGGAATGGATACTGCTCAGATCGACAAGCTGGTTTATGACATGACCACTGATATGGGAGGCATTCCGGCTCCTTTAAACTACGAGGGCTTTCCTTATAGCGTCTGCACCTCTGTGAACCAGCAGGTCTGCCATGGCTTCCCCTCCAAGGATGTGATCCTGAAAAGCGGGGATATCATTAATGTGGATTGTTCCACTATTTTAAACGGCTACTACTCCGATTCCTCCCGTATGTTCTGCATCGGAGAGGTCAGCCCGGAGAAGAAGCGCCTGGTGGATGTAACCAGAGAGGCTGTTTACCAGGGACTGGAAGCAGTGAAGCCCTGGGGCTTTTTAGGTGATATGGGACAGGCGGTTCATGACTATGTGTATGAGCGAGGCTATTCCATTGTCCGGGAGATCGGAGGACATGGGGTAGGTCTGGAATTTCATGAGGATCCCTGGGTAGGGTATCACTCCAAAAAAGGAACAGAGATGCTTCTGGTGCCCGGCATGATATTTACCATCGAGCCTATGGTAAATATGGGGAAGGAAGATGTTTATGTCAATTCCGACAACGGCTGGGAAGTCTATACAGAGGATGACAAGCCCTCCGCTCAGTGGGAAATCATGGTTCTGGTGACAGAAGAGGGTCACCAGGTTCTGTGCTGGTAGAAGAATACAATAACAGTTGCCTGTGTTGGAAAACCGGTACCTGAAATGTAAAAAAGGGAGATATGCAGATGGGTAAGAAAATTATGTTTTTTACGCTTCCGGCGTACAGTCATGTGTATCCGACTCTGGAGATCGCCAGAGCCCTGGTGGAGCATGGCTATGAAGTAAGGTATTATTCGTTTTCAAAATTCCAAACCATGGTGGAGTCCACAGGTGCCACCTATGTAGAATGTGACAGCTACCTGCCGCCCTCCAGAGAAGATCTGGTGGAGAAAATCGAGAGAGATTTCGGCACCCTGGTAGAGATGACCTGCGATACGACAGTCAATATGGAAAACATGATCAAGGAAGAAATGGCAGCCTATGAGCCGGATCTGATCCTGTCAGAGACCATGTGCTTCTGGGGAAAATTATTTGCCCACAGATTCCATGTCCCCTATATCTGCATTGTGCCTGGCCTGGCCAATAATATCTATACGGAGAAGCTGAAAAAGTTAGACTGGAATCGATTCCTGATCCTGGAATTTGAGATGCCGAGAATCAATAATAAAATGCAGCTTCTTCAGGCGTTTCACTATCAGGTCAGAGGCTATACCGGCTTGACCCAAAACGATGACTATACCAATGCCATTGTATGTACTTCTCGCGGAATTCAGCCCAGAGAGGACACCTTCAAAAAGAAGTTTGCCTTTGTAGGCCCCTGTATTCCGGAAAAGTCCCTGCGCCCTCGCCGCAACAGTCGCAAAAGGATTCTCATATCCTTGAATCTGTCTGAGACAAAACGGGATCGCTTCTACAAGGCCTGTGTAGATGCCTTAGGCGGCATGGAAATGGAAGTGATCCTGTCTGTACCGGAATCCTTTGACGAAAGCCGTTACAGCCAGGCTCCTGCTAATTTCCGGATTCGCAAAAATGTAAATCCTGTAGATGTCCTGCCGGACTGTGATCTCTTTTTCTCCAAATGTGCCGTAGCGGAGCTGAATCAAAGCATGTATTTTGGGGTACCGATGTTACTGTATCCGGAGCAGACCGATGAAAAGCTGGCTGCCATGCGGGCAGAGGAGCTGGGGGTAGGCCACAGGATCAAGAAGCTGAAAGCAGAAGAGATCAAAGCCGGAGTACAGACCCTGTTGGAGACAGTATCCTACAAGGAAAAAGCGAAACAGGTGCAGGATGAATTGCGCCAGTGCGGAGGCAGTGAAGCCGCCGTGAAGTTTGTAGATCAGGT
>CAYMSZ010000094.1:0-6961 GCA_964393285.1 uncultured Lachnospiraceae bacterium
TTCAGTCTCTCCGGTAAGGGGTCCTGGGAGTCCCATTCTTCATAATAATATTCCAGCATGATAAGGGCAGGCTCCAGGGCATTTTTATAGCGGGTGATCAGTTCCTTTACAATGGGGGCACAGTTTTCATCTGCTTCCAGTCCCATGACAACGCCTCCAAAACTATCTGCTACACCCAATCGGTCCATGAG
This sequence comes from uncultured Lachnospiraceae bacterium, assembly GCA_964393285.1. Lineage (GTDB taxonomy): Bacteria > Bacillota > Clostridia > Lachnospirales > Lachnospiraceae > RGIG7193. Next base: position 192 of record CAYMSZ010000094.1, read on the forward strand.
TCCAAATATGATTTTTTCCTTCTGGGCACTTCCGATATGTAAAAGATTTTTCAACCCTCTCATGGTTTTCAGGCATTCCTGAACCTGAGCCGGTGACACTCCCTCATAAAATTCACTGATAACCCAGGCAATTCTCTCCGTGACAGGTACCAGATTTCCCATATAAAAGTCAGCCGGATTGATTCCTCTGCGCAGCAACAGGCTGCGATCCAATTCCGTCTCAATGTCGTTATGACCGATTCCGGTTTTTTCCGCCATCCGGTCGATATAGCCATGACATTCACTGTCCAGCATAAAATGACAAAGGACTCCCAGTATGTATGCCATCTCCGGTGAATCTTTTCCGTGATCTGAAATGATTTCCCTGGCATTGGTGAAAAAGTCAAGGGCGCTTTCTTCATGGAGACGATGCCCCAGTTCATTCACTGCATTGGATTTCAGGGGACGATAAAAGAACAAATAGTCCGGTCCCTGCAATCCGATCCGAAAGAAATTGGAATATCGATGAATCAGATCGTGCATATCTCCCTCTGATTTCTTATATACAATTCGTCCAAATGTATCATGTGCATAAATTGCCGGCATAGTTTCCTCCTTACTGGAAGTATTTCACTCCCGATTCAAAAATCTTCATATCCTGTTCCCCGTAAATATTGATGGCTACCCCATCTCCACGGCGTTCACTATGAGCCATCTTTCCAAAAATCCTGCCATCAGGACTTAAGATTCCTTCAATGCTGTCAAAGGACCCGTTAATGTTCCACTCCTCATCCATGGAAGGATTGCCATCTGCATCTACATACTGGGTAGCAATCTGACCGTTTTCTCTCAGCTTGCGAATCCAGTCCGGGCTGGCTACAAAACGGCCTTCTCCGTGAGACGCCGGATTGCAGTACACTCCTCCCAGTATAGCTTCCTGAAGCCAGGGAGAATGATTGCTGACTACCTTTGTATACACCATTCTGGAAATATGGCGGCCAATGGTATTCATGGTCAGAGTAGGGGAATCCGGCTGCTGTTCACAGATGGAGCCATAGGGCACCAGACCCAGCTTAATCAAAGCCTGGAAACCGTTGCAGATTCCTAACATAAGGCCATCCCGTTCATTCAGCAGACGGTTCACTGCTTCCTTCATCCTCTCATTGCGGAACACTGTAGCAAAGAATTTAGCGCTGCCCTCCGGCTCATCTCCTGCGGAGAAGCCTCCGGGGAACATAATAATCTGAGACTTATCGATCTCTGTTTCAAATTCTGCCACAGATTCCCGGATATCTTCTGCCGTCAGATTTCTAAAGACTCTGGTTACCACATTGGCGCCTGCCCGTTCAAAGGCTCTGGCACTGTCATACTCGCAGTTCGTACCGGGGAATACAGGGATAAATACCGTAGGCTTCGCTACAGGATTTTTGCATATATGGATACGGTCTGCCTGATACAGAGACATCTCAGGAACATCCTTTTCCTTATTATCCTTGCCTTGCAGGCTGGTAGGGAATACCTTTTCCAGCGGTGCCTCCCACTCCTTTTGAATCTCATCCAGAGACAGTCTCATCTGGCCCAGTACCATCTCCGGTTCCCGGGTAATGGTACCAATCTCTACATGAGGGATGGAAATTTGAATCTCTGCCGGTACCTCTGCCAGAATATTGCCCCAGCCAGGCGTAAACAGATAAGGCTCTGCTTCTTTGCTCAGCACAGCACCCAGATGATTGCCGAAAGCCATCTTGCTAAGGCTTTCTGCCAATCCCTTGCCCTGGGGACAATAGGCGGAAACAATATGTCCGGCTATGATCTCCTGGTGGATCTGGTGATACAGTTGCTTCACAGAATCAAAGACAGGGATATCATAGCTGTCTTTTTCTATGGGGAAGAGCACCAATCGGTTGCCTGCCTTCTTCCACTCCGGTGAAATCACATGTTTGCCCTCTGCCACATCTACGGCAAAGGATACCAGGGTAGGCGGCACATCCATGTCATTGAAGGAACCGGACATACTATCCTTGCCACCGATGCTGGGAAGGCCAAAACCTAACTGAGCCCGGAAGGCGCCTAACAATGCCTGGAAAGGCAGTCCCCATCTGGTGGGATCCTGATTCATTCTGCCAAAATATTCCTGGAAGGTAAAGCGGATCTTATCCATATCACCGCCAGCCGCTACAATTTTTGCCACAGAGGATACCACCCCATAAATGGCTCCATGATAAGGGCTCCAGCTGGACAGATACGGGTCAAAGCCGTAGCTCATCATGGTGACCGTATCGGTCTTTCCCTCCTGAACCGGCAGTTTGGCTACCATGGTCTGGGTCTCTGTCAACTGATATTTTCCGCCATACGGCATCAGGACAGTCCCTGCTCCGATGGAACTGTCAAATCTCTCCACCAGTCCCTTTTGGGAGCATACATTCAGATCTGCTGCCGTCTCCAGCCACTTTTTACGAATTTCGTTAGCTTCTGTTGTCCCCTTCTCTTCCGTCTGTGTGAACGGATTTCCCTCTCTGTCAGGAACTACCACTGTCACATCATTTTCCTGATGGGCACCATTGGTGTCTAAGAAGGCTCTGCTGATATCTACAATGGATTTTCCTCTCCACTGAAGGACCAGTCTGGGCTCCTCTGTCACTACTGCTACCGGAGTTGCCTCCAGGTTTTCCTCAGCGGCATAGGCCAGGAACTGATCCACATCGCCAGGGTCTACTACCACTGCCATGCGTTCCTGCGATTCGGAAATGGCCAATTCTGTGCCATCCAGCCCGGCGTATTTTTTCGGCACCAGATCCAGATTGACCCGGAGACCGTCTGCCAGCTCACCGATGGCTACCGAGACACCGCCTGCGCCAAAGTCATTGCACTTTTTGATCAGATGGCTGGCTTCCTCTCTGCGAAACAGCCTTTGAAGCTTTCTCTCTGTGGGAGCATTTCCCTTCTGGACCTCTGCTCCGCAGGTCTCGATGGAGGTCTCTGTATGTACCTTAGAGGAACCGGTGGCGCCGCCGCAGCCATCCCGGCCTGTCTGGCCTCCTAACAGGATGATAATATCTCCGGGATCGGAGTTTTCCCGCTTTACGGCATGTCTGGGAGCTGCTGCCATAACGGCACCGATCTCCATTCTCTTGGCTGCGTAGCCGGGATGATAGATTTCTTTGACATAGCCGGTAGCCAGACCGATCTGGTTCCCATAGGAGCTGTAGCCATTGGCTGCACCGGTGACTAATTTCTTCTGAGGCAGCTTGCCGCTCATGGTCTCTGTGACAGGAACGGTAGGATCGGCTGCGCCGGTGACACGCATGGCCTGATATACATAGGTTCGCCCGGAAAGAGGATCCCGGATGGCACCGCCCAGGCAGGTGGCTGCACCGCCGAAGGGCTCAATCTCAGTGGGATGATTGTGGGTCTCGTTTTTGAAGTTCACCAGCCACTCTTCTGTTTTGCCATCTATCTCCACAGGCACTACAATGCTGCAGGCATTGATCTCATCGGATTCTTCCTGGTCGGCTAACTTGCCTTCCTTCTTTAATTTTTTCATGGCCAGAAGGGCAAGGTCCATCAGACAGGGGAACTTGTCTGTCCGATCTCCGTATACTTCCTTTCGGGTCTTCCTATACTCCTCATAGGTTTCACGAATGGGCGTCAGGTAGGCTCCCTCTGTAAAGGTCACATTCTTCAATTCCGTCTGGAAGGTGGTATGACGGCAATGATCCGACCAATAGGTATCCAGCACACGGATCTCTGTCATGGAGGGATTTCGTTTTTCCTCTTTCTCAAAATAATGACGGATATGAAGAAAATCCCGGAAGGTCATAGCCAATCCCAGACTGTCATACAGCTTGTGTAAGTCCTCTTCCCCCATGGTAATGAAGCCGTCAAAAATCTTTACATCCTCCGGCTCCGGGAAAGCTGTCACCAGGGTGGAAGGAATATCCTGGGAAGCCTCTCTGGAATCCACCGGGTTGATACAGTGGGATTTCACTGCCAAAAGCTGTGCCTCTGTCAAGCCACCGGAAATCACATAGGTGGTGGCTGTGCGGATCACAGGCTCTTCTTCTTCATTCAGCAATTTTACACACTGTTGGGCAGAGTCTGCTCTCTGGTCAAACTGTCCGGGCAAATATTCTACTGAGAATATGGCATCGGATGCCTCACAGGGAAAGGTAGTCTCGTATACCTGGTCTACCGGCGGCTCTGAAAAGATGGTGCGTTCTGCTTTTTGGAAGGTCTCATCCGACAGATTTTCCATGTCATAGCGGATCAGGACTCTCACCTTTGTCACAGTCTCAATACCCAGATAATCCTGAATTTCTTCCTTAAGCTCCTGCGCCTTCACAGCATAGGGGGGACGCTTTTCCACATAAATTCTCTTTACGCTCATAAGTACCTCTTTCCCATTCTCTTAGATTCGTGTTTTCTGTAACCAAAGAACCGGAAGAAAAAGATCTCCCGGTTTCCTTATGAATTATTCATTTGATAGATTCATGGCATCCAAAGAAATCTTCACCAGAGTTTCTACGCGGTCCTTGCTCATACGCAGATACTCTGCCAATTCTTCAGAAGTTGCTTCTCTTCCATAACGCTCTGCCAGCTGCTCTGTCGCCTTCATCAGCGCATTGGCCTCTGCTGCCATGGTATTCAATATTTCATCAGAGCCTGTCTGCTCACGGATGGCTTCCACCATGGCATTCTCCACTTCCCGAAGGACATGGAGGCGGAAATTTTCCTCTGCCTGGTAGGTGCTTACTGCCATAAACAGGGCCATATTGCCCTCCTGAATCAGATCTGCTGCCAGGACGCCCTTCCCCAGATAGGCTTTGGAAATCTCTACTACTCTATGAAGATTGCCCTCTACCAGTCGCTCTTTGGCGGCTTCTTCTCCTGCCAATGCAGCAGTCAGAAGAGCTGCTTCCTCGGCTTCGGTACAGGGTTTTACCTGCTTTAATTCATCCAGATACATGCGATAATAGGCAGATTCTGTGCCGTTTCCGGTCTTTTCCTGAGAGGTTGTCTCCGTCTTTTTTTTGCTCTCAGTGGCGCTTTTCGGGGATTGTTCCGCGGTCTTTTCCTCTGCAGAATCTCCGGGAACATTTTCGTCGGTATTTTCCTCAGAGGGATTTCGAAACAGGGATTTATCCTCCTCAGAGGCGGAAAAGCCCTGAATCTTTACCTGATTCATCTCCAGATAAGCGCAGACCAACTGAATCTGGCGCTCATCCAGACCCAATGCTGCACATTCTTTTTGTATCTGTCCTATCTCTAAACTACGATCCGAGGCATCTGCCAGGGTCATTAACCCGCTTAATGCCTCCTTGAATTGCTCTTGCTTATCCATACTATCTCTACTCCGTCCTGTTCTGAGTTCTCTCCTGCATTGCGCGGTGAATCGTCTGTTTTGTAGAGGACAGGCGGCTACCGACACAGGGCGTCTCAGCTGATTTAAGTAAAGTTCGTAAATAGTGTATCATAAAGTGAATTAAAAGGATAGGGGAAAGTTCGTGATTTTGGGGGATGGATTTGTGCAATTTTGCACTCTGACAAACCTGGGGCGAGACGATCCCCGCCAAAACACGCTGCAAACCAGCGAATCGTTTTGGCGGGGATGGTTTCGCCCTTAGGTGGATGTACCGATTGTTTATATCTGTTGAAATTTTACATCTGTGCGCAAATTTCATCAATCTTTTTTAATTCTTCTTCATCGAAGGACGAACGATTGACTATTTTAATATTATCCAGAAGCTGTTCCGGTCTGGAGGCTCCCACCAGCACACTTGTCACGACCTCATCTTTTAAAATCCAGTTCAGCGCCATCTGTGCAAGGGACTGTCCTCTCTGGGCAGCCATTTCATTTAGTTTGCAAATGCCTGCCACTTTGGCCTGCGTGATCTTATCTGCCTGCAGGAACCTTCCATCTGTACGCACGCGGCTATCCTCTGGGATTCCATGCAGATAGCGGTCGGTCAACAAGCCCTGTGCCAGCGGGCTGAATGTAATAATTCCCTTACCTGCCTGTTCAGCCGCCTGCTTCAATCCATTGTTTTCTATCGTTCGATCCAGCATGGAATATCGATTCTGATTGATGACAAACGGACATTTCAGTTCGGTCAGTATGGCAGCTGCCTTCTTCATCGTTTGTCCATCATAGTTGGATAGGCCGGCATAGAGAGCTTTTCCACTCTTTACAATCAAATCCAGCGCCTGCATGGTTTCTTCCAGCGGTGTTTCCGGATCCATTCTGTGATGATAGAAAATATCTACATACTCCACTCCCATCCGCTTCAGGCTCTGATCGAGGCTCGCCACCAGATATTTTTTGCTGCCTCCATCTCCGTAAGGACCGTCCCACATCAGATATCCCGCTTTTGTACTGATAATCAGCTCATCTCTATAATTTTTCAGATCCTCCTTCAGTATCTTCCCGAAATTTGTCTCCGCGCTGCCCGGTTCCGGACCATAGTTATTAGCAAGGTCAAAGTGGGTAATTCCATGGTCGAATGCGGTAAACAGCATCTGTTTCATATTCTCATAGCTACCTGTGTCACCAAAATTGTGCCATAACCCAAATGATACCACAGGAAGCTTCAAGCCACTTTTTCCGCACCGCCGATACTCCATATCGCAATATCTGTTTTCTGAAGCTTTATACTGTTTCATCCCTTCATCCTCCCTCACTATTCTGCAATATTTATTTCCCCCTGTAAACCTGTTCATATTAGACATTTTAGCAAATGGGAATTTATCCATTGGCACTATCACGCTGGCTATAGTATTGGACTTCCATTCCT
>CAYMSZ010000095.1:0-6918 GCA_964393285.1 uncultured Lachnospiraceae bacterium
AAAAGACTCTCTGTAATATTCTTTACAGGGAGTCTTTTCTACGATAAAATAATGAGACAAGGGGCAAATGGACACAAAAATAAATGCTATGAAAACAAACGGAGCAGACATATGAAAAAAGGAGCAATTTTTGATCAGGATGGTCTCATGTTTGATACAGAGACCATTTGGCAGGATTCCTGGCATACCATGGCAGAGAATTTAGGAGTACCGGTACCGGAAGGCTTTACCAGAGCCGTCAGCGGTTCCAGCGGAGAATTGATGGTAGAAATCGTATCCCGTTTTTTCCCTTCTCTGGATGCCAGAGAATACATTAACCTGGTTCGGGAGAGAACCCACCAAAAGCAAAAAGAAATGCTTCAGGCAAAGCCGGGGCTTTATGAACTGCTGGATTACTTTCAATCCCAGGGAGTCAAAATGATCGTAGCCAGCAGCTCTACCAGAGACTCCATCCGATGGAATCTGAAGAAAGCCGGTATCGAAGAGTATTTCCTTGATGTGATTTCGGGAGAAGATGTCACTGAAGGGAAACCTGCCCCTGACATTTTTCTAAAAGCTGCTCATCGACTGGGGCTTGCACCTGACGATTGTTATGTGCTGGAGGACAGCTATAACGGTGTCAGAGCCGGACATCGTGCAGGATGCTATACCATCATGGTGCCGGACCAGATAGAACCGGACGAAGAGATATCCCAGGTATATGATGCCTGTGTTTCCTCTCTCTTAGAAGTCCGGGACTGCCTGATGGCCGGGCAATTCTAAATTGTTTTCAGATACAAATGATGTTGGAACCAAAAGATATTTTGTGCAAGCACAAAGTCTTTTGACCCTGGCATTATACAATGGGAGGTATCAATATGCGTGTAGGCGCCCTGGAAGCAGGCGGTACCAAAATGGTATGCGCTATCATAGAAATAGCAGAAGAAGGCAGCTGGCAGATACTGGATCGGACAACCATTCCTACCAAAACGCCAGAGGAAACTTTACCGGAGATGGTGGAATATTTCAAAGGAAAAGACATCAAAGCCCTGGGGATTGCCAGCTTTGGTCCCATTGACCTTCATAAAGATTCCCCTACATACGGCTTTATTACCAGTACCCCAAAGGCCGGATGGGCAAATTGCGATATGGTCGGTCTGTTTCAGAAGGAGCTATCTGTTCCCATTGGATTTGATACAGATGTGAATGGCTCTCTCCTGGGAGAAGCCACTTTTGGATGTGCCAAAGGACTGGAAAACAGTATCTATATTACCGTCGGAACAGGCATTGGTGCCGGAATCATCAGCAACGGAAAGCTCCTCCACGGCATGCTCCATCCGGAAGCCGGTCATATCACCCTAAAGCGCGCCGAAAATGACCTGGATTTTTCCTGTAATTGTCCCTATCATTCCAGCTGTTTTGAGGGTCTGGCCTCCGGACCTGCCATAGAGAAACGCTGGGGAAGGAAAGCCCAGGAGTTATCCGGCCAGACCGCTGTATGGGAGTTGGAGGCCTACTATATTGCCCAGGCTTTGGTAGATTACATCATGATATTGTCCCCGGAGAAGATCATTCTGGGTGGTGGCGTCATTCATGAGCCTTCCTTATTGCCTCTCATACGAAAGGAAGTAACACAGCAGTTAAATCATTATATCCGTACCAGTCAGGTGGAGAATCTGGAGGAATACATTGTCTCTGCCAGTTTAGGAGACGATCAGGGCATTCTGGGAGCCGGTTGCCTGGCAGTGCAGCAGCTTGAGAAGAAGGAAACAAAATAGCCAGGTTTTTAAATATCCATAGGAAATACATAGAAAATACCAGATAGATGGATTTCATACTTGCTTTTTCCAAAAATTAAGGCTATAGTATAGAAGATTTCAAAACCTTGGATTCTATACCATGAGAAAGAGCCATTTCAAACCAGGAGATGGATGCGAAATGGTTCTTTTTTTGTGTTGTGAATCTGTAGTACGGAGGATAAAAATGATTAAAGATTTAACAGAAGGAAACCCCAGCAAAATTCTGTGGCAATTTTCCCTTCCTATGTTTGTCAGCGTAATTTTTCAGCAATTATATAACATTGCGGACAGCATTATCGTAGGAAATTTTGCATACAACGGTGAAGATGCCCTGGCTGCAGTAGGAGCCTCTTATCCCATTACCATGATTTTTATGGCCATTGCCGTAGGCTGTAATGTAGGCTGTTCTGTGGTGATTTCTCAATATTTCGGAGCCAAAAAATACAGGGACATGAAGACCGCTGTCACCACCACCATGCTGTCAGCCTTTGTGATATCTGTTGTACTGACCGTATTTGGTCTGCTTTTTACCAGAAACATGATGGTAGCCATTTCCACGCCGGATAACATCTTTGCTGACGCTGCCACCTATCTGCGGATTTATATTGCTGGATTTACCTTCTTATTCCTGTATAATGTAACCACAGGTATTTTCACATCTCTGGGAGACTCTAAGACGCCTTTGTATTTCCTGATCGCGTCTTCCCTCAGTAATATCGCCATGGACTGGCTGTTTGTGGCAAAGTTCCATTGGGATGTAGCCGGTGTGGCCTGGGCTACCTTTTTGTGCCAGGGAGTAGCCTGCATTCTGGCTTTGGTAACCTTGATGCATCGATTAAAATCTGTACATTGTGAGGGAAAACCTGCCTTATTTTCCCTGTCCATGCTCAAGAAAGTCGGTGTGTATGCCATTCCCAGCGTCCTGCAGCAAAGCTTTATCTCCATCGGTAATATCTTTGTTCAGAGGCTGGTTAACAGCTACGGTTCCTCCGTCATTGCCGGTTATTCCGCTGCCATTAAATTAAATACCTTTGCCATTACCTCTTTCACCACTCTGGGAAATGGCGTTTCCAACTTTACCGCACAAAACCTGGGCGCCGGCAAGTGGGAGAGAATCAAGGATGGATATCACGCAGGCGTCAAAATCGTATTGATGATTGCCGTTCCCTTCTTTGTTCTTTATTTCTTCTGCGGTACAGCTATGGTACAGCTGTTTATGAGCGGAGAGAGCACAGATGCGCTTCAGACCGGTGTAACCTTCCTGCGGGTTGTATCTCCCTTCTACTTTGTAATCTGCGTGAAGCTGGCTACTGACGGCATCCTGCGAGGCTCAGGAGCCATGGGCTACTTTATGATTGCTACCTTTAGCGACCTGATTCTTCGGGTAATTTTAGCATACATACTGTCTGTTCCTTATCAGTCCCTGGGTATCTGGCTGTCCTGGCCCATCGGTTGGGTGATTGCTGCCATACTGTCTGTGGCATTTTATAAAAAAGGTGTCTGGAAAAAACAGATGATGTAAGAAATAGCAGATGATGTAGGAAATTCGGTGACCTTCATAGAAACAGTAAAAATCCGATTGACAGATTAGTCTATCGGTGATAGACTGTTTCTATGGAGGTCTATTTTGAATAGACTAACTGATCAAAATAACCAAAGGGGGATCTTATGGAAAATTATAAATTAGGCGTTGTAGAATCCAGATTTGCAGATCTGATCTGGCAGAATGAGCCTCTTTCTTCCGGAGAATTGGTTAAGCTGTGTGAAAAGGAGCTGAACTGGAAAAAATCTACGACCTACACTGTCTTAAAAAAGCTTTGTGACAAAGGATTTTTTCAAAATGAGAATGGTCAGGTTCGTGGACTGGTATCCCGACAGGAATACTATTCTCTGCAAAGTGAACAGTTTATCGATGATACCTTTCAAGGTTCTCTTCCTGCCTTTCTTGTTGCCTTTACTTCCAGAAAACCTTTAACAGAAAAGGAGATTTGTCAGATCCGTCATATGATTGATTCCTACAAGGAGGATTGAGCATGAATGTCATCTTTCTACGGATAATCGGCATGAGTTTTACATCTGTGTTTTTAATGGTTCCCATCATTCTGTTACGAGCTATCTTAAAAAGAGCACCCAAAGCATTGATTTGCGGATTGTGGGCTTTGGTTGCCTTTCGACTGATCTGTCCTTATACCCTGGAGACACCTTTTTCCCTGTTACCTCATACTTACAACGAAAACACCATAGAAGCCTGGATGGATGAAAAGGTGACGGATTCTTCTGAAGATCCGGACATGCCCCTGTTATCTGAGAGAGAGGAGGAAGATATCCTTCTGTCAGCTACGGATTCTCAAGGAGCAGCCTCTCAGGAAGCAACCGGAGAAGAGACCCTTTCTGCCAGGAAACCCTTTTCCCTGAAGCTTTCTTCGGATCAGTGGATTTCCCTTTTAACAAGGATCTGGATTCTGGGCGTAGTTTTTATGCTAGTTATGTCCGCTGTCAGCTTCTACAGGATTTATCAAAAGACCCGTGTGTCTTTTTGTGTGGAAGAGAATGTATGGATCTGTGATTATGTTCAAACGCCCTTTATCCTGGGCTTGATTCATCCCAAAATATATGTTCCCTCCGATTTGAATGAGATGCATTATCACTCCGTTCTTTCTCATGAGAGAGCCCATTTGCTCCGTCATGACCACTGGTGGAAGCATATTGGATATGTTATCCTTTCTCTTCACTGGTTTAATCCGTTGGTATGGCTTTCTTATATTCTTTTATCCAGAGATATTGAGCTGGCCTGCGATGAAAAAGTTGTTCGGAATATGAGTGTTTCGGACAAAAAAGCGTATTCCGAAGCTTTATTTTCTCTCAGTTTGACACGACCGTTCATAGGTACCCTTCACCCTCTGGCCTTTGGTGAGGTAGGGGTAAAAGAACGAATCCGAACCATATTAACTCATAAAAAACCGGCTACCTGGGCAGCTGTATTTGCCCTGATCGGAAGCACCGTTCTGACTGCATGTTTTATGACCAATCCTGCTCCGGAAACCGTACAATCCGATCTAAGCCAGCTTGTAGGAATTTCCTATGAGGATTCCTCCGGTGAATATGAAACAGCTGCTACGGAAATTCCATTAGAAGACGGCTGGAATCATTTTCTTTTGCTTGGATTAGACGGAACCGCAGATACCTATGAGGGGAAGCGCAATGACGCCAATCTGATCTTATCGATTCAGGCAGACACCAAACAAGTGATTTTTTCCTCCATTCCCAGGGATACCCTGGTATATATCCCGGAGAGAGGGTATGAGAAGCTGGCTCATTGTTATGCCTACGGTGGAATTGACCTGGTTATAAAAACTGTGGAAGAAAATTTTGACATTCCGATTACCGGTTATATTACCGTCAATTTTCAGGCGATGGAAGAAATCGTAGACCAGCTGGGGGGATTGACTCTCACCATTACCGATGCAGAAGCTGCTCATATGGGAGAATATTTCGGTGCCTGGGGCTTGACCGGCGGAACCCAGCTTTTATCCGGATATGAGGTATTGCAATATTGCCGGATTCGGAAAATTGACAGTGACTACCAGCGAAATGATCGTCAGTTTACCGTACTGCAGGCCATATACGAGAAAGTAAAAGGGTTATCCGCAGTCGAATATGGGGAACTCATTACTACTGTATATCCTTCTGTTTCCAGTAATCTGTCAGTGAAGGAAGCCATCTATCTGGCTGGTATTTTGCTGGAGGATCTGAAGGATTCCCCTCTTACCAACCAAAAGCTTGTAGATGCCGATAACAGCGTTACAGGCGTATATAACGGAAGCTCCTGTGTTTATATGGACAACCTGGAAGAAGTCGTAACAAGCTGGCATAAAGAGGCACTGGGGGAATCCGATTATACTCCCGGCAGTCGGATACAGGAGCTTTCCGATCAATTCACAGCTTTGACCGCTTCCGCCAAAAGCCAGGAGTAATAAACGGTATCTGGTAGTAGAAAATGTTCACAAAATAACTGATGCCAGGGATAAGTGATAAATGTTTTCATGTCCATTTGTCCCTTGTCTCAAATGATAGGAGAAGGAAAATCATGACACAGAGGAATACAGGGGAAAACAAGAATCGAAGGAATCATAAATCTACTATGGTAAAAATATTAGTGATCCTTCTTATCATATTAGGGGTTTTGACAGGGATTGCTGCGTATATTCTCACCAGAAGTAAACCGGAAGAACCGGTAGAACGAAATTTTGACATAGAGCCGGAAGATGAAACAGTAGAAACCATAGATGAGACAGCGCCTACGCTCAACGAAGATAAGATGGGTTCCACCCTTGCCGTAACAGAAGAGGAGACGGAAATCACAACAGATGCAGGATGGGTTCATTACCTGCTCTTAGGAATTGATATTGGGAAAGAGGGGGCAGATCCCACCAGCTATGAAAAACGGCGAAGCGATGCCATGATCGTTTTATCGATCAATGAAGAGGACCAGAAGGTTATTCTTTCCTCTGTTCCCAGAGATACCTTGGTATACATCCAGGGACGAGGCTTTGACAAACTGACTCATGCCTATCATTACGGCGGTGCAGATTTGACGGTAGAGACTTTTGAGGAAAATTTTGACATGGATATTGCCGGATATATTACGGTAAATTTCAGCGCCATGACAAAGATCGTAGATACCCTGGGTGGCATTACCATAACTTTGACAGATGCAGAAGCTTCGCATATGGGGTCTCAATATGCTGCATGGGGCTTATCCGGCGGTACGCAGGTTTTAAACGGCAGTCAGGCCCTGGCTTATTGCAGAGTTCGAAAAATTGATTCTGATTATGTCAGAACAGATAGACAATTCAAGACACTAAAAGCCATTTACGAAAAGGTAAAAGGAGCATCCTTTACTACATACGTTTCCTTAATCACAGATATCTATCCGGAGGTTCATACAGATTTAACCCTGCAGGATTGCATTTCCCTGGCAGGAACTGTTTTAAATATTCTGGATTCCAGTGAACTGATCAATGCAAAGCTGGTAGACAGTCAACACAGTACCACACCATATTTGAATCGTGTTTCCTATGTTATGGTGGATGATCTGGAAGAAACAGTGATTCGCTGGAGAGAAAATGTTCTGGGCATA
>CAYMSZ010000096.1:0-6877 GCA_964393285.1 uncultured Lachnospiraceae bacterium
TAGCCTGGGTGTAGCTGAAGGTGAGCAGATCGAGCATAAGATGCTGACCAGCGCCATTGAAAAGGCTCAGAAAAAGATCGAGAATAATAACTTCGGTATTCGTAAGAGACTGCTGGAGTACGATCAGGTAATGAACGAACAGCGTGAGATCATCTATAGTGAGAGACGCAGAGTCTTAAATGGCGAAAGTATGCGTGATGTGATCTGCAAGATGATCCAGGATATTGTGGAGAATGCAGTGGATATGCATCTGTCTGATGATCATACACCGGCAGAGTGGGATCTGGATGCTGTCAATGCCACCCTGATTCCGATCATTCCCATAGAGCCTGTCCGTCTGACACCGGAGCAGATGGATACCATGACCAAGAGCGGCTTAAAGCAGCAGCTCAAGGAAGAAGCCATCCGTCTCTATGAGTCCAAAGAAGCCCAGTTCCCCGAAGCAGAGCGCATGAGAGAGCTGGAGCGGGTGATCTTGCTTCGTGTCATCGACAGCAAGTGGATGAATCACATTGACGACATGGAACAGCTGCGCCAGGGCATTGGTCTCCAGGCCTACGGACAGAGAGATCCTCTGGTAGAGTATAAGATGGCTGGTTATGATATGTTTGACGCTCTGACTGCTTCCATACAGGAAGACACCGTTCGTCTTCTGTGCCACATTAAGGTGGAGCAGAAGGTGGAGAGGGAAGAAGTGGCTAAGGTCACCGGAACCAACAGAGATGACAGCGTAGCCAAGGCTCCCAAGCGCCGGGAAAATCAAAAGATCTACCCCAACGATCCCTGCCCCTGCGGCAGCGGCAAAAAATATAAACAGTGCCACGGCAGACTGCAGTAAGTGCATTTGCCAGGCATCATTATAAGACAGAAGCGACAAATGCCGGCATATCTTTTGTGCCCGTTTGTCCTTTGTCTCATCACAATGAAGAAAGAAGGTGACACAATGGTTGAACTGGATCAGTTCAAATTAGATTTAAACAGCTTTGCCCAGCCATTAGTGGAAGTGAGGGATTCACTTTAACCTGGCTGATAAAGAAAAGCGGATTGTAGAATTAGAACGATATATGGAAGAACCCACTTTGTGGGATGATCCGGAGAAAGCCTCCGGCATCATCAAGGAGTTAGGCAGCCTGAAGGCTACCAGAGACTCCTTCCGCAGGATGGAGCAGGAATACGAAGACATCGGCATGCTCATCGACATGGCCAATGAGGAAAACGATCCGGCTCTGATCCCTGATATTGAGAACTCCATTCGGGAGCTGGGAGAAAATCTGGAAAAGATGCGGATTCAAACCCTCCTTTCCGAAGAATATGATAAGTATGGCGCCATTCTCCGTCTCAATGCAGGTGCCGGTGGTACCGAGGCCTGTGACTGGGCGTCTATGCTTTATCGTATGTATACCAGATGGGCAGAAAAGAAAGGCTTCTCTGTAGAGGTTCTGGACTTTTTGGACGGCGATGAAGCCGGGATCAAGTCTGTTACCTTCCAGATTAACGGAGAGAACGCCTATGGCTATCTGAAATCCGAGCATGGCGTACATCGCCTGGTTCGAATCAGTCCCTTCAATGCTCAGGGTAAGCGGCAGACTTCCTTTGTTTCCTGCGATGTCATGCCGGATATTGAGGAAGATCTGGATGTAGAGATCAATGAGGATGATCTGCGAATCGACACCTATCGTTCCAGTGGTGCCGGCGGACAGCACATCAATAAGACCTCTTCCGCCATTCGTATCACCCACATTCCTACGGGAATCGTAGTGCAATGTCAGAACGAGCGATCTCAGTTCCAGAATAAGGATAAGGCCATGCAGATGCTGAAGGCCAAGCTCTTTATTTTAAAGAAGCAGTCCAATGCAGAGAAACTCTCTGATATCCGGGGAGATGTAAAGGACAATGCCTGGGGCAGCCAGATCCGCTCCTACGTGCTCCAGCCCTACACCATGGTAAAAGACACTCGTACCGGAGCAGAGAGCAGCAATACATCCGCAGTACTGGATGGAGACATTGATGTCTTTATCAGTGCCTATTTAAAATGGAATAGCCTGAAAAATACAGCAGCGACAGAGTAATCTGCCGGGAATCTGTATTTGAAAAAAAGGAGCAGACTATGTTAATTGTAAAAAAATTCGGCGGCAGCTCCGTTGCCAATAAGGAACGAATTTTCCGGGTGGCGAAACGCTGTATCGACGATTACAAGGCAGGCAATGATGTGGTAGTGGTATTATCAGCCATGGGCGATACCACAGATGACCTCATTGAGATGGCCCAGGAGATCAATCCCCGCCCGCCTAAAAGAGAGATGGATATGCTGCTTTCTGTAGGAGAGCAGATGAGCGTCGCTTATATGGGCATGGCTATGGATGCTCTGGGAGTGCCGGCCATCTCCCTCAATGCCTTCCAGGTGCAGATGCACACCAACTCCACCTACGGTGCGGCTAAATTAAAACGAATCGACACAGAGCGGATCCGGAATGAACTGGAGATGCGTAAGATCGTCATCGTCACAGGCTTTCAGGGTATCAACAAACTGGATGATATCACCACACTGGGCCGCGGCGGTTCCGATACCACAGCAGTGGCATTGGCGGCAGCCCTCCACGCAGACGCCTGTGAGATTTATACAGATGTAGACGGCGTATATACGGCAGATCCCCGGATTGTTCCGGAGGCTCATAAGCTGGATGAGATTTCCTACTCCGAGATGCTGGAGATGGCATCCCTGGGAGCTAAGGTATTGCATAACCGTTCTGTAGAAATGGCCAAGAGATACGGTGTACAGTTGGTCGTTCGCTCCAGTCTGAACGATAACCCGGGCACCATCGTAAAGGAGACGACGAAGATGGAGAAAATGATGATTAGCGGAGTTGCCTCAGATAAGGACGTAGCCCGCGTAGCGATTATCGGTGTAGAAGATGAACCCGGTATTGCATTTAAGATATTCAATGCTCTGGCGAAGAAGGATATTAATGTAGATATCATCCTCCAGTCCATTGGCAGAGACGGCACCAAGGACATTGCCTTTACCGTTTCCCGGAATGATCTGGATGCTGCTGTGGCAGTCATTCAGGAGAACATGGAATCCTTCACAGCCAAGCGCTATGAGGTAGATGCCACTCTGGCCAAGGTCTCCATTATCGGAGCCGGCATGACCACCCATCCCGGTGTGGCAGCAAAGATGTTCGAGGCTCTGTCCGGCGCCGGTATTAACATCCGCATGATCTCCACCTCAGAGATTCGTGTCACCGTCGTAGTGGATGAGGCAGATGCCGATCGGGCAGTTCGCCGGATTCACGAGATTTTTGATTTATAAAGAGTCATTCAAGTCGGATATTCCTGGTGAAAGGCCCTCCGGAAGGAGGGCGATTTCCCTGGGGTATCCGTTTTGCATCATAGGAGCAGATTTATGGACATACTGAAACAATTACAAACAGAGCTTGGCGTAGGCTACGGTCAGGTGAAAGCCGCCGTAGAGCTCATCGATGCCGGCAATACCATTCCCTTTATTGCCAGATACCGGAAGGAGGCCACAGGAGCCCTTAACGATGAGGTCCTTCGTAAGCTGGATGAAAGACTGAAATACTTACGAAATCTGGAGGAGAAAAAAGAGCAGGTCATTCGCACCATTGAAGAACAGGGAAATCTTACGGAAGAACTGAAAAGGCAGATTTCCAATGCGGAGACTCTGGTAGCCGTAGAGGATTTATATCGCCCCTTCCGCCCCAAGAGAAGAACCCGCGCTACTGTAGCAAAGGAAAAGGGCCTGGAGCCTCTGGCTGACTGGATCCTGCTTCAAAAGACCAGAGAGCCTCTGGAACAGGAGGCAGCAAAGTATATCTCCGAAGAAAAGGGTGTGGCAAATGAGGACGAGGCCATAGCCGGAGCCAAAGACATTCTGGCAGAGAGAATTTCCGATACGGCAGAGTATCGTCAGTATATCAGGGAACAGACCATGAAGGAAGGACTCCTTCAGTCCACCGGCAAAGAGGGGGAAGAGTCTGTTTATGAGATGTATTATCAGTATGAGGAGCCTCTTCGCAAGGTGGCAGGACACCGCATCCTGGCGTTGAACCGAGGAGAGAAGGAGAAATTCCTTACCGTAAAGATTGCAGCTCCCAGAGAGCAGATCCTTCGATATCTGGAGAAGAAGACCATCTGCCAGGAAAACCCCATTACCACACCGGTATTAAAGGAAGTAGTGGAGGATAGCTATGACAGACTCATTGCCCCTGCCATTGAGCGGGAGATTCGCAGCGATTTGACAGAAACGGCAGAAGACGGAGCCATCTCTGTCTTCGGCAAAAATCTGGAGCAGCTTCTGATGCAGCCGCCTATTGTGGGACAGACGGTATTGGGCTGGGATCCGGCATTTCGTACCGGCTGTAAGCTGGCAGTGGTAGACAGCACAGGAAAGGTGCTGGATACCGTTGTGATTTTCCCTACGGCACCTCAGAATAAGGTGGCAGAGTCCAAGGAAATCGTAAAGAAACTGATTCGCAAGTATCACATTACCCTGATTTCTGTAGGAAATGGTACCGCTTCCAGAGAATCGGAAGCGATTATTGCAGAACTGCTCCGGGAAATCCCGGAAAAAGTACAGTATGTCATTGTCAACGAGGCAGGGGCTTCTGTCTATTCTGCCAGTAAGCTGGCCACAGAGGAATTCCCCAAATTTGATGTAGGACAGAGAAGTGCAGTCTCCATTGCCAGAAGATTGCAGGATCCCCTGGCAGAGCTGGTAAAAATCGATCCCAAATCCATTGGGGTAGGCCAGTATCAGCATGATATGAATCAGAAAAAGCTGGGAGAATCCCTCCAGGCAGTGGTAGAGGATTGCGTAAACCGGGTAGGGGTAGACTTAAATACCGCCTCTGCCTCGTTGCTGGAATACATCTCCGGTGTGTCCAAGACCATTGCCAAAAATATCGTTGCATACCGGGAGGAAAATGGTCGGTTTGAAAACCGCAGAGAACTGCTGAAGGTTCCCAAATTAGGCCCCAAAGCCTATGAGCAGTGCGCCGGCTTTATGAGAATCTACGGTGGTACCAATCCTTTTGATACCACAGCCGTTCACCCGGAGTCCTATGAGGCAGCAGAAAAGCTATTGAATCGCCTTTCTCTCAAGGCAGAAGATATTCTGGGCGGCGGGATTCAAGGCATCCGCCGCAAGATAGCAGATGAGGCAGCTTTGGCACAGGAGCTGGGAATCGGAGAAATGACCCTGGCAGATATGTTAAAAGAGCTGGAAAAGCCTGCCAGAGATCCCAGAGATGAGATGCCGAAGCCTATTTTGCGAACAGATGTGATGGATATGAAGGATTTAAAACCGGGCATGATTTTAAAAGGTACAGTCCGGAATGTCATTGATTTTGGCGCCTTTGTAGACATCGGCGTTCATCAGGATGGCCTGGTGCACATCTCAAAAATATCCGACCGCTATATCAAACATCCTCTGGAAGTGGTTCATGTGGGAGATATTGTAGAAGTGAAAGTTCTCAGTGTAGACATGAACAAAAAGAGAATTTCTCTTACCATGAAGCTGGATGAGGAAATATAGGACCGGATGCGTAAATACTCTATTGAACAAGGATTGGGAAAATGAAAGAAGAAAAAATATGGGAAAGCAATAGCCCGGAGGAAACCTTTGCTCTGGGAAAAAGAATGGGGGAACAGGCAGTTCCCGGACAGATCATTTGTCTGAACGGAGACCTGGGAGTAGGAAAAACAGTGTTTACGCAGGGACTGGCAGCAGGCCTTGGCATCAAAGGCACAGTAAATAGTCCTACCTTTACCATTCTTCAGGTGTATGACCAGGGCAGGATGCCTCTGTACCACTTTGATGTATACCGTATTGCAGATGTGGAAGAGATGGATGAGATTGGCTATGAGGAATATTTCTACGGTCAGGGAATCTGCCTCATCGAATGGTCCAATCTGATTCGTGAGATCATTCCCCCGGATGCCATGGAGATTACCATCCAAAAGGATTTAGATAAGGGCTATGACTATCGAAAGATCATCGTAGCCGGCAGGTAAGCAGGAACAAAAAGAAGAGGAAGCAGCATGAAAATTTTAGGTATTGAAAGCTCCTCCCTGGTCGCTTCGGCAGCCATTTGGGAAGACGATGTAATCATTGCAGAATACACGGTAAATTTCAAAAAGACCCACTCTCAGACCCTCCTTCCCATGATTCAGGAGATCTGCCGCATGACGGAACAGGATCTGTCTACCCTGGATGCCATCGCCATTGCAGAAGGCCCCGGCTCTTTCACCGGCCTGCGGATCGGTTCTGCTACAGCCAAAGGACTGGGACTGGCTCTGGGGATTCCCCTGATTCCGGTACCTACCCTGGATGCCATGGCTTACCAGTGCTACGGGGCAGGAGCCCTTCTGTGTCCTATGATGGACGCCAGGAGAAACCAGGTCTACAATGGCATTTATCGGTGGGAGGAAGGCAGCTTCCTGGTGGAGGTTCCTACCAGAGCCCTGGATATAGACGAATTGCTGCAGGAATTGAACCGGGGAGAAACCCCCGTCATCTTTTTAGGAGATGGCGTACCTGTTCACAGGGAACGAATCCGGCAGCAGATCAAAGTTCCCTATACCCTGGCACCTGCTACGGTAAATCGAAATCGAGGCGGAGCTGTGGCAGCTTTGGGAGCCGTCCGCTTCCAGGCGGGAATCAGACAGACAGCCGCAGAACACGCTCCGGTATACCTGCGCCCCTCTCAGGCCGAGCGGGTACGGGGAGAACAGACCTCCCAGGAAGCCATGGAGCAGGAAATCCGCAAGGCAGAGGAACAGATTCTGATAAAATCCTATTGAATGATATGAGACAAGGGACAAATGGACAAAAAATAAATGCTTGCATTTATTTTTG
>CAYMSZ010000097.1:0-1280 GCA_964393285.1 uncultured Lachnospiraceae bacterium
TGGGAAATCAGCTTTTTGATCAGTGTGGTCTTTCCGGCTCCCAAAAAGCCGGAGATAATATCAATCTTTGTCATATAAAATCCTCCTGTTATGTGGTCAGCCGGCGGGAATTTTCGCCAGGCATGCATGAGTACAATGTGCTTTTATGGGGCGATACCACTGGTATAGGCCCCAACGCCCTATTATAACGCGGTTTTTAAACAGGGTCAACCGGCGGTTTTTCTGCAAAAATATACTGGTGGATTGTCTGCAAAAATATACGAAAAACATACCACAAAATACAAAAAAGAGAGCAACCGCTCTCTTTTTCGTATCTCACAGGACTACTCCTATGTCATAATGCTTAGTGTACGCCCTTTAACAATCTGCTGACTCTCTTGTAGATTACCATGGTGATCAAGCTGACCAGGACACCCTTAAACAGGTTAAAGGGAGCTACAGCAAACCAGCAGAAATTCCACTTGGTGCTGATGGCAGGATTGATGGCAGCGCCGGCAGCGATGATCTGGTCCAGAGGCATGAAGTTCTCATAGAAGGGAATCATGATGTAGTAGTTCAGGAAAACGCCCAGAACTGCCATAAGGACAGTGCCTACTACCATGCCGATGATGGCAGACTTGCGGCTTTTATTTTTGAAGTAGAAGATGCTGGCAGGAACAGTCAAAGCACAGCCTACACAGAAGTTTGCCAGCTCTCCGACACCGCCGGTAGAGGTGCCCTTTATCAACAGCTTTAACAGGATCTTTACCAGCTCAATGATGACGCTGGCTACAGGACCCAGCATAAAGCCGCCTAAGAGAACGGGGATCTCACTGAAGTCCAGTTTGTAGAAATTGGGAGCGATAAAGAGGATGGGGAAATCAAAAAGCATCAGCACCATTGCCAGTGCAGACATGAGGGCCATAATGGCCATGTTACGGGTGGAAAATAGTTTGTTCTTGTTCATAGGTTACCTCCATAAATATAATGTAGTTTTGGAAGTTAACTGTGTAAGTGCCTCTGGCATTTCGTTCCCCGATTCTATCTGAAAACAGACAGAAAATAAAAAATGCACACCGAAAACTGGCTTCGGGGTGCACCTAAATCACGAGAAAGAATCACTCGTCTTTTCCCATCCGGACTATCATATGGAATACCATATGTGCTGTCAAGCAACCGTCGGTTCCGGAATCACACCGGATCGGCCTCCAAAGAGGTTCATGGACTATACCATCGGTCGAGATTTTCACTCTGCCCCAAAGACATTTATGAGTAACTTCGTAGTCACTATAGTACAAAAA